>CAZLTF010000344.1:0-5402 GCA_964562195.1 uncultured Bacteroidales bacterium
ACAAAGATTAAAATTGTTTTTTTAATCAAATTTATAAATTTAAAAAACTTTCACTTTATACACTTTTTCGGGACAGTATCTGAAATAACATTGAAAAATATTTTTTTACATTTACATATTTTTTTTATATTTGCACATAGCTTGTTACAACAAATGATGCCCGAAAATGTAAAAATATCAAAAAGTCCTTTTGATAATTTAAACAATAATTTATCATCTAAACCGCCTTAAAAAGAGTGTACCAATACAAACGCAGGCTGTTTGTAACTCATTAAATTACAAATAGTTAGAATAATTATAATAAAAGGATTTGTACAATGTACTAATCTACACGTTGTGTGCAATCTGAATAAAATAAATGGAAGAAGAAGTTAAATATAAGCTCAATCAAATCGCAAATATCTGGAATCATTTTATTTGGGAGTATGATTTCTGTAAACGTGAAATAAAATTTGATATGGAAGTTAGAACCAACTATTTTGGTGATATTTTAGGTTATTTTCAAGATACTTTTGATATAATATTCAACTATTCTGACTCGCAATCACATAATGAACGATTTTCAACTCAAATAAGCCTTTTACAAAGCATTTATATTCAACAAGACTTTGTTGAGGAACTATTAAGAATATTCAAATTAGGAATCAATAAAGGTGACTTAAAAAAAGACACGAATTACTCGATAAACCGTAACATAAGAAATGAGTTGGTTGGACATCCAATCAGACGCATAAATGGAAATGGTGCATTAATTTCTTCTTGTTTATTTGGCTATAACGGTGGAATTGATAAAATAACTTATTTAAAATATCACAAAGATAATAACTTCGAATTTGAGTCAATGGAATATGCGGTGTCAGAAATCATATCAAGACACAAGCAATTCTTAATATTTTATTTTGATAAAATACTTCATAAGCTTAAAGGTATTCTTTCAAAATTTATCAAAGAAATAAATAATATCGAAAGCTTAATTAAAAAAAAGAGCTTTAATGAAATTTTGAATATTTCATCAATATTCTTTGAATCAATTTTTAAACTTGATTATATCTACGATAAAGAATCTTTATTAATAATATATTCCAGAAAAGGAGAACATAAAAGATATCAGAATTTAATAGACCAATTTTACAAAGACCTAAAAAATGGACTAAAAGAGACCAAAGATTATGTCATTGAACTTTTTGAGCCTAGGAAAAAAATAAACAAAGTTCAAAAGGAAAAACCGATTATTGATATAGAATTCATTAATGTATCAGAAATAAAATCTGATGATATTGAAAGACCTATTACATATAATCGTGAACTTGGAAAATTAGCAACAAGAAGGAATCCAATGGATTTTGAATTTTTTGGTGGTTGCTTAAAACAAAAATGTATGG
Organism: uncultured Bacteroidales bacterium; assembly: GCA_964562195.1. Lineage (GTDB taxonomy): Bacteria > Bacteroidota > Bacteroidia > Bacteroidales > S143-32 > S143-32. Next base: position 1,383 of record CAZLTF010000344.1, read on the forward strand.
ACAATGAATTAGTTCTAAATGAATTAAAACATATGGAATCAAATATTTATAATGATATTGAATATTATACGGCTTTTAGACTAATTTGTAAAGAACTGAGAGAAGGATAGAAAAGCCAGCACACAATCGAGTAGAGCGCCGATAGGCAAAATGCCTATCGGAGACCCTCTCACACCACCGTGCGTACGGTTCTCGTACACGGTGGTTCTCTAAACCAAGGGAAAAAGTAAATGTTTTTGATTTGGGGTAGTTTTAAGGTACAAATATAGTAGAGATAGGTAGGCTCTGCTGAAAAAGCTCAAACAGGTGAAAAATAACGAATTACGTAAACATCTCAATAATAAAATGCAAGAGAAATCAGCGTTTTTGCAATAAGTCCTGTATATCTTTTATTGCCAAAGAAGGTGTTTTTGTTCCACAGAAGCAGCCCCTAAATACGATTTTGGATTTCGATGAAGAAATGAGAAATTATTGGGGGTGATAATTGGATTGTTTCAAGATCAGTTGAGCGTCTTCGATTGAAACAAACTTTGCCAAAGGCATATCCGGATGGGTATCGAAGTAGTTTCTCACAATCTGCCATCCTAACCACTGACCGAGGCGAGCGGGTGATTCCTGCCCAAAATAGGAGGTAAAAGGCGAATCGACAAAGAATTTCTGCAGAATCTTGGCATCGGTGGAGTACAAAATATCATTTTCGATCAAAAATGCCCAAAGCTCTTTTTCGTGTGCGGCAATCCAATTTAATTTCCGGGCATTGTATTTTATCTTGATTGTATCGTGTACTTCCGGAAGCAAAGCATCCAGCAGAATCAGTCTTTTGCCTTCGGCAATGGCATTTTCCAAAAAGTTTTTTCCGCGAGGAATACGAAAAAGATTCAATTCGTCTGCCACATCTCTCAAAATATAGTTTTTGTCAAAAAATCTTATTTTGTAGGCAGGGAAACCCATTTTGTGATAAGCGTCATAATCTTTGCCAAGATACATATCCATCGATATTGTCAGGACACTATCATAATTGGCAACTTGGCGTTCGATATCAAATCCCGAGATGTAGGTATAAACGCGTGGATATACAAAATCGGGAAAGAAATATTTATTTCGCTGAAAAAGCGTTGACAAGTGTTTTTCCAAAGAATGAAAGTCAGGATATTCATCCTCACATTGCCGTTTTGCATCTTGAATATAATCGGTATTGATAAACTTCGTCAAGCGAATAATATTCAATGTATCGTCCAAGTCACCTTGCAGAAAAAAGGGGTATTTTTGTTGCAGACGAGGTAAGGCTTCTACCAACTTGGCGGATTCGGTATTCAACAAAACTTTACCGTAATCAAGGATATGAATTTGAGGAGGTTTGATCGTAGAAAGATCCGCCTCAAAACGTTCATTTGTTTGTTTACAAGTCCAAAAGACAAGACTCAATATCAGTAAAACCATTAAGTTTGAACACCCTCTTTTTATTGTCATATCAAAAAACCTATAAAATGGACAACAATCTTATTCCGAGACTTACGATAAAAACATTGTTATTGTAAGTTGAAATGTCAAAATCAGAAATCTGTTGATGATTATAGAAATTTCCGATTCCAAATTCATAACGCACATCCAAAGTAACAAAAGCAATATCTACCCCTGCTCCTACTTTCAGATTAAAATATTCATTATCAATCTGTTTCAACAGATCTTCTTTTGAAATATTTATTTGTTTGGCATTGCTAATATAGACATTTTTGTCAAGGATCACATTATAACTTGGTCCTGCTTGGAGTCGCAAATTAAAGGAGTCGAAATTGAGAAGATGTGTACCCAACAAAACAGGGATTTCGAGTGTCTGCAAATGAATGGTTTGTGTCACTTTCAACTTTTCGCCATCAAGCGTTGATGCATCAATCTCCAATTTACCGCCTTTGGAAGAAAAGAGGAATTCGGGCTGAACATGCCAACTTCGCCCCAATCTAAAAAAGACTCCGGCTTGATGTCCGTTGATAGTTCGGCTTGCAATACCGGCAACATTGGTCTCAATACTGGAAGTCGTGTAAGCACCACGTATCCCTATCTTCAATAAGGATTGGCTGCTTAAATTCCACGAATAAAACAGCAAACTCAAAACCAATAACACAAAAACATTTCTTTTCACTTTACCATTTTTTACAGATAACGCAAGTTATCTTTAATTATTACTCACAAACAAGCTGATTTCCAAAACATAAAGCTATTCCTTATTATAAAAATAAAAAAAACTTTTGAAAAATAAAAAAACCATTACTTTTGCTCACTCAAAGTGCCACTTTAGCTCAGCTGGTAGAGCAGCTCACTCGTAATGAGCAGGTCGTGGGTTCGAGTCCCATGAGTGGCTCTTTTTTTTATTCGCTTCTATATTCCGAAGTGACAATGGTAATGGGTTTTTTGACCACTTTTTTCACCTCAAAAGTAGATTTTACTTTTCCTTTTTTATTTTTCGATTGGCTGTACAATACCATTCCGGCATCATCGTCCACATCGCCTCCGGCAGCATAAGACATATATTGTGCCATATACTTCCCGTATGCTTCATTCCATTTGATAGGGAATGATTTTGCCATATAGGCTACCGAACTGCCATCTCTGTACGTACTTTTGTATTCTTCACAAGTGTATCCTGCAATGGATTTTGTCTTACCGGTTTTCACCACTTTCAATTTGGAATCTGCTGCGGCGGAAGCCAACAAAGCACCAGCCAATGCTCCACCGTATTTCTGGAATGAAGGTACCGCTTGCATTTTTTTCTCTCCGTCCTCTTCTTGAAAAACAACCATAATATCCTGATCATAGTCTATGACCGTGAAGTTTTTCATATCCGGATTGTCGGCAATTCCCATCAGATTGGATTGCTCGGAATAATACATATAGCTTTTTTCTGCTTTTCTGTTTCTATCTTGGGTCTCTGCGACTAAATACAAATCAAAATGATATTCATCTTTCACTTTGGGATTGCGGTTCAAAGAATTGGCATACTCATCAAAATCTTTGTAAGCATCCGGATCGGCTTTGCGGATACTGTCATAATCTTTTTTCATCCCTTCTTGCTCTACTGCACTCCATTTGTTTATTAATTTATTGGCAACTGCTTCGGCGCCCTTTTCCGCCATGTGATTGACGATTTTTCCACCGGCTTTTTCGGCAGCGTGTTTTGCTGCATTTTTCAACAAACTTCCAAATTGAGCATTCACTTGAAAGCTAATCAAGCTAATCAAAATTGTGGTGTAAAATACTTTTTTCATTGTCCTTGTATTTAATTATTAATCAATATCATACTACATTCTATCAACAACCTTTATGCCAAGCAAATGCAATGCATTCTTTATAACAGATGCAGTAAAAGCACTCAAGAGCAAACGATATGCCTTGACATTGTCATCCGCTTTGAGAATCCCCGCATTCTTGTCTTGGTAAAAAGAGTTAAACATTTTTGTCAAATCGTAGGCATAATTGGCAATCATCGCAGGGGAATAATTGTCTGCTGCATTCTGAAGTACCGCCGGAAATTCATATAGCTGCAAGATTAATTCTTTTTCTATCGGCAGCATTTCAATTTCTTGCATATCGACCTCTTTCAACATTTGTGTGATGGATTTTTCCGCTTTGCGAATAAGAGAGCGGATACGAGCATAGGTATATTGAATAAAAGGACCGGTATTGCCATTAAAATCAATGGATTCTTGGGGATTAAACATCATTTTGCGTTTTGGGTCCACCTTCAACATATAGTATTTCAGTGCTCCAAGACTCACACGATCATACAATTGATGTTGTTCTTGAACAGAAAAATCATCTGTCTTTCCCAATTCCTTGGACATTTTTTTGGCAGTATCATACATTTCATCCATCAGATCATCGGCATCCACTACGGTTCCTTCACGGGATTTCATTTTGCCATGCGGCAATTCCACCATACCATAGGACAAGTGATAAATCAAATCAGACCAATCTTTGCCCAGTTTTTTTAAAATTTTGGCAAGCACCTCAAAATGGTAATTT
>CAZLTF010000345.1:0-7865 GCA_964562195.1 uncultured Bacteroidales bacterium
TCCGTACCAGCACCCTCCCTCCGCGACGCTCGGCGGATTCAATATCTCGCACCGCCTGCGCCTCGTCGTCCGGCGTCACACCTTGGGCACAACGGTCAGCTTGGCGAATAACATCCACCTCGCCTGCTGTTGCTCCGGCTGTCTTCAGCCCTGAGAACCAGGCTTTGTCGTTCGCCGCGACAAGTTGCAAATAACGATTCAACTCAACCCCCAGTTCCTCGGCAACCTGCTCAATGGAAGACAACTCGTGAGAACTGTCTCCACTGCCCCAGGTATGGTGGTCGATGGTCCTTGAGTTGCTCCAAGGGCAAACCCCGAACAACTCAACACCGATCACTTCCGTATCAGGATTACTTTGGAATAAATCGTTTATCTCCGCTACAATCTCAGGCTCTAAGTTTTCCCAACTTGCGCCCCAAGATTGCTGGCTGATGAGCACCTTTTCGCCGGCGTTAGCCAGCAGGTTGCGAATTTCCACCGCCTCCAGATCGTTCACCGGAACGATCCAAACTTTTTTAAAATTACTCATATTGCCTCCTTAGCCGGCTCGCCGGTGGTAAATTTAAGTTCGCCGTTTTCTTCGCGCGCAACGCAGTCTTGATTTGCGACACGCTCGATTTTGACGGCAAGATTTTTAAGTTGAATTCTGTTTACAGATTGCTCTGTAAACAAAACCCAAATCGTCTCTGCTTGAACCTCATTGGTCTCAGACAAAACCCACATACCGCTTGCACGTGAGGTTTCATCTAAACCTAAGTCCCGTGCTTCTTTCTTGAGACTCTCAACGGTCTCAGAAGCAACCGGGCGTCCATCTTTTTGCAGTGTGGGGATATAAATTGCATCCCGCTTACCTGCAAATGGACGACCAAGTTCTTCGGCTTGTGGTACAGATTCACACTGTGTCCACCAGCCGACACCTGGTTCAAACGTACAACCACCGGTTTCCCGGACAGCTATAAAAGGATCAAAAACCTGAGTTTTCATTGTTGACTCCTCTGGGCACTGCCCGATAAAGTTTTTGAAAATATATTAATATTAAAGAACAAATATCTCAAGAATTTTTTAGAAATATTTTAATTATATTCCTACAAAACTCTATAAATAGCTCATCATCTGCATATGATGAGCAAAAACCAGTTTTAAGTCCTCTGCAGTAGACTTTTGGAGGATTTAATCCTCCTGAACCTGTTGGAGGATTTTCACCTCCGCACGGGTATATGATACATACACCCGAAATTGTTCAAATTTGGAGCCGAGTTGAGTGGCGAACCACTCAACCAACTCCTTCCATTCATCATCGGACATGTCCGCCGCATACAGCGGGGACTTGTCCGACTTAAGCACGAGTGCCGGCTCGTGCTCTGCGATAATTACATCCGGCTCGTCCCATTTGGGATAGGCGTATGTAATTACGCTATCCTGAATGACGAACGGGATGTAGTTTTTACCAGCGCGGAGCTGGCTCTTATACAAAGAGGTAAGGAAATGGAGGACTTCCTCCTTTTCTTGACCGAATCCACCGTAACCCTTTTTCAGTCCGAGATTAATCTCAGCCTGCAGGCCGGCTACCGCATGGCCTGTTTTGCCCGCGTCGCGGGCGATTTTGTAGTTAGCCATTTAAGACCTCCTACCCCGAAAGAGGCTTAAAAATTTTTGCCAAAAAGTGGGTTTTTCGGCAACACCAACCCACTTTCCTCCCACTTCAATACACTGATGGCGGGTTGGCGGGTTGAAAAACCCCCACTGTCTTCCTGCTCGCGCATACGAGCACACGGGACATTTTTTTCGAAATCCATAATTCCCTCCTAGGAATTTTTGCCCTCAGCTTTCGCCTCAGACGGTTGATATTTCCCCTCCGCCAGCACCACACCGGTTTTAGGGATTTTTTGTCCAAATGGACAACTGAAAAATCAATCATTTTAAAAAGTAAATTTATCATTCAAAATTCAATACTTTAAAATTGAATTAAAACTTCTAACCAGCGAATGTTTGGTTAAAATTTAAAATTTACAAATTAAAATTAATCTCTCAGTTGTCCATTTGAACTATCTTTAAAGAACAAAAAGTCTTTCTTATAAAGAAAAACTTTTTGCAGAATTTTTACTTGAATATCTAAATATTATTAAAAATATTCAAGAAAAATCTTGCAAAAAATCCTTCTTTTATTCCTCACAGCCTCCATTAGAAAGAAAATATATATTTTCTTTTTATATAATTTTTTTTAAATTTGCTTTACAATTTTTGTAATTTTTGCCACTTCTTTATCGTAATAATATATTGTAACATATTTTTTCTATTTTGTCAAGCTTTATAATATTATGATTGTCAATACAATATTTCCATTATTTTTGTGAATTTCCCAAAGAATTAAGAAGTATTCCTTTTATTTGTAGTGTTTAAATAGATTTTAAATGTGTTCTTTTTTCTCAAAACCTACAAACTTTTGTTTATAGATTTAGTTGAAAAGGGAGAATATTGAACTATTTCCTCCCTTAAAATTGAACTTTGTCCTGTTATTGTCTGCATTGAGACAAAACAGGTGTGAAGGTTTAGTTCTGTTGCCGGGTCAAACCACTAACCCCGAGAGTCGTTAACTCCCAAAGACCGCTGTCCTACTTTTTCTTTTTGGGAAAAAGCAGAGACCGCGCCCACCATACCAATACGAGTATCGGCACAGCAAGCTGTAGGAGGCCCATGACAACATCTGGCCGTGTAAACCAGAGTCCTGTCATTCCCCCTACTGCGATCAACCAGCCAGTGCTACGGCGGAGAAAAGCTCTCACCCATCCCGCCAAGCCTTGAAAGATTTCTCTTCCAATAGCACCGACAAACCCGGCGCCACCAGCTGACCACAGCGCGTGAGATGTGCTCATCCCACAGAAGTGCCAGCACCCGAAAGCACCAACACCCACTGCGAGAGCGAGCCCCGCCCACGCACGCCAGTCCCGAAAGAACTGGCGGGTCAAAATCCCTCCCACCAAAGGCGGGAGAAGACTAAAAAATAAAGTCTCCATTTGCACCTCCTTTGGTGTTGGAGAGAATGGCATCAAATTCAATAGGGATGATGCCTTTCCCTTTTTGCTCACTATGAGCAAAATTATGCAAAAAATACTTTCGTGCAAAACTTTGCTCATAGTTTTTTGTTTCAAAGAACATCTTTCTCTTTTTATAGAGAAAATTGTGAAGATGAGTTTAATTTCTTTATTGAAGAAATTTATTGTAATCAATAATATCCGATCAATTATTTCTATTATTTTTTATCGCATTATTGACATTTTCTCTCTCCTCTTCACGATTTTTTCTAAAAAACTGTTGTATTTGCAAGATTGCTAATTTCAAATCAAGTTCAGGGTAATATTTATAAAAAACTCTCATTTTTACAAATCAAAGAGAATTATACAAAAAAATTTAATATCTTTTTATTATTCTTTAAAAAAGATCCCTGCCTTCACAAGTATAACAACGCTAAATATTGTTATATTTCTAATTTAAGCGCCTCTCTCCTTTTATTATTTGATTGTTAATAAATATTTTCTTTTGCTTTTTTTTAAAAAGTTTGTTTTAAAATTGATTTTTACCAAAGAATTTTTTACATCCGATAGGTGGTTCATGCCTATGGGATGTAACTGATTTCTTCGCTAAAAGAATTCAGGCGATTGTGATGCTTGCTTATGTGGAAGTGCCTCGCAAAACTCTCTCCTTTTTGCAAGCGCACCTTACGCACTGAGCAAGTCGATGTGAGGAGGATATGTCGTTCACATATCATCTCGCTAACTTTGATACCACATCTCATCCAATCATTGAACGAAAAGATTATAATATAGATTCCTATCTTTTACATCTTCACTCTCTCCTTAATTGTGTTTGTCCGGATGTTACCGAATTTACACAAAGAGTGAAATTCACGAATCTATTTTATAAAATTTTTTTTAAATTTGCTTTACGATTTTTGTGGTCTTTGCCACTTCTTTATCGTAACAACATAGTATAGCATCTTTTTTCTATTTTGTCAAGTATTTTCAAACAGTTTTTTATTATTTTTTGTTTTTTTTGATGTTTTCTAGTGTTTTTTATCTATTTTATGCACTATTTTTGTCATAAATATTTGACAAAATAGAGTATATTTGCTATAATAGATACATAAATTACTAAGCATCGCTGTATTATCGCATTAAATAAAATCAATGGAAAACACAATATTACAACAACTAGGACTAGATACTGAACAAATAATAGTTTATGAATATCTACTAAAAAACGGCAAATCCAAGGCTCGTGAAATAACCAAAAACACGCCTCTTAAGCGTGGGTTGGTATATAAAGTACTTGATGAGTTAGTGACAATGAAAATAGTGGAGAAAAACGATTCTGAAGGCGCCGTATCGACATTTGAAGCTCTTCACCCAAGCGCACTCAAAACACTTGCCGAAAGCAAGGTAAGAGAAGCTCAAAATGCTCAAAACCATTTAGAGCATGACTTGGGTACATTTATTTCTATGTATAATTTGGCAAATAATAAACCTGGCATAGAGTTTTATGAAGGATTGGAAGGAATTAAAAAAATATACAATGAAATATTACAAAACACGTCAAACGAGCCCGTGCGATCTATTGTTAAAGTGTTGGATAAAAAAATTGACAAAGAAACATATTCTGTAATCAATGACTATATACAAAAACGCATTAAAAAAAATATTCTTTCACAATCAATTGCCATCAACAATCCGCAAGGAGTTGAATTAAAAAAGGGTGATAATGCAAGTTTTCGCAAAACAAAATTAATTACCGCAAAAAAAATGCCTATGGATTTTCCCGGTGGTGAAATTATAATACACAATCAAAAAACATACTTCTTAGCTTACGAAAATCATGTGCACATAGCACTTTCCATAACCAACAACGGAATGTATCAGCTTCTATTCGCTTTATTTGAATCGATGTGGGATAATTTGGAAGACTTTAAATAAGACTCTATTTCCATTCTTTCCTTAGATTCGCTTCTGTCATCTTCAAAAACTGGATAAAAAACATTGTTATTTTTGTCATATGATTCCGGTATAAATCTGGTTAAAACTCTACCTTTTTGATATTGTCTTTTTATTTCTCCGTATATCCAACCGTTTTTATCATCTTCCACAACATCTGATGTATGATCTACACCAGAAAAAACAACCTTGCTTGCATAATATCTTTTTCCATTGAAATTAATTTCATTTATTGTATTATCTTTTACACAACTACTCTTAATTTTGTTTAAAAAATTTTGCTCCTGCTCAAAAGTAAAGTTCTTACTATCATATTCCAAATCACCTTGAGTTCTACGCAATCTGGCATAATGATGCAAATATTCTCCATCTTCTGTAATCCCTCCAAATGATACAAATTGCAATCTCTCAATAAGGAGTGGAAATGACTTTACAAATGGCTTTGCAACGGCATAATATTTTTTTTCTTGTTGCGCACTTTCATTAAAACCTAAAACCACAGTAGCTTCCCCAAGACCTTTTATCGGTGCATCCGGATTAGCAGCAAACCAATCTAGTTCTATTAAATCATTGCCAACTTCTTTTTTCATAAAAAATGATAACACTTTTTTACCCGCAACCGATACTGTTAATCCAGCATTTTTTTTGCTCAAACAATCTTGAATAAATTTTTCAGAATCTCCTCTTGGATATTGTTGTTTTATTATGTCTTTCATCTGAGATAAAAGTTCTTTGTTTTGTAATAATTCATTTTCCTTAAGATCTATATATTTATCAATCACCGGAATATTTGTTATACGGAGCCTTGAAACATCCTCTCTGGGCAATCTCTTAATAATTTCACTAACCAATAAAATTCTGGCGTTTTCATCTTCAATTCTTTTTAGCATCTCCCCATCACTAGGTTTTTTTGTTTCAGTTACTTTCTCTGTATAATCATTCAAAAGTTTATATGCTCTTTCAATAAGGCTGTTTGATATTCTGTCTATATCTTCTGGTTTGAGGTTAAGGCTACCCAAAATATTTTCAATCTCAAATTTGCTTTTTTTTGCCTCTCCTATCAATTCCTGATATTTTTGCATTACCTGCGCAGAAATCGACGCACCTTCAAGTGTCTGATTATCATTTCCATAAACAATGTTGTCAAACAATTTTTCAAAATTGCTTTGCAATATCAGCATTTCTTCCATTGTTTGTATTTGCTCTCTCTTTTTTGCAATGTCATCCATATATTTTTTAAAAGTTTTCAAATCCGATTCAACCATTCTGCTTTTTGATGTTGTTTTTTTGTAATAATCTTCGTAGTGTAGATCCCCTGACTGATTTTTCAAATATTTTTCTTTCTCATTTATTTTGTCCCTCAATACTTTTATGATGCTTCTTATGATGTAGCTATCCATTTTGCTGGCAATATAATCAATTTCTTTTTCTATCGCACCCTCTTGAAACCACTTCTCATCCATCCACCAAGGATCTATTTCTCCAGATTCTATGGCTTTATTTAATTCTTGAGGAGATTTATATTTTTCATGATCACCAAAAACATATCTTAATAACAATGACGGATCGTCTTGTGTTGTTGTGTGTATAAAATCTTTTTTTAAACCATCTAATTTTTTATAGATTTTTGTGACATTTTGTATGTTTTTGTTATTTATACTATCAATGCGCCTTAAGTCAGTTATTAAATTTCGGACAATCTCTCGTTTTTTTGAAAAATCTTTTACATTTTTCATATTGTCACTTGCCCGAAGCAGTATACTCACAGAATCTTTTAATAATTTTTCCATTAACCGCTCTTTGTTTATACTTTTTTTGTAAAACATGCTTTCATACATCTGTGACATCTCTTCTGTTTGCAAATCCACACCATCCACCATACCTGCATATTGTGCAAATATTTGCAACGCCAATTCTGGAGCGTCTTCAAATGCATCTCCAATTCTCAAAATTTTTTCTCCCATATCTTCTCCGCCATACTCTATGGAAAGAAAGGTTTTCAATCCAACCTCTTTGTATTGTGACACAAATTGTAGCAACCTTTCTCTTTGTCTTTCATCTGCTCTTTTGTAATAAATAAGAAATTGTCCTTGTTCCTTAAATTCTAAGTCGTTAAATCTTGTGCCTGTTTTTTTAACAAATTCATCATCATAAAAATCAAAATAATTTTCTTTAAATTCTTGCAAATATTTCTCTCGCTCCTGTTTCTCTTCTTCAGTCTCGCCCTCTTTTGCAAAAAACAGAGTTTCATAAGTAAACTCTATCACAGTTGCTTTAACTATATCATCATCACTTTCTAGCCCTTCTCTAACATTAAAATACCCCAGCAATTTTTTTTCATCATCAAAAACCCCGACATCACCACTTCCGGTAAGTCTGTTTACAAAGTAATCGGGATTGTTCATTTCTCCCAAATCATATATTTTTTCCAAATACCTAACCCCCTTTTCAGAAATATTAATACGCCCAAACTCCAAGCGATACAAAATAGCAGCAATAGCATTCTTTTGTTCTGTATAATCATTGCGTAAAATTTCCAATAACTTTTGAGCGGCTATATTTGGATCCTGACTATTTAATGCTTCTACAACAAAATTTGCAAAAATAGGATTTCTGTTTTTATCCCAAAAATCAACTAATACATCTACATTTTTTTCTTTATTAGTATTATTTTTATTAAATTGTTTTAGTGTTTTAAGAAGCATTTTGTGAAACGGATACTCCTCAACAAAACCACCGATCGTAAGCGTGGACTCCATTGTTCTTTGAAAAAATTCTTGAGCCAATTCGTAGGACTTGCTTGGTTGATATGTCTTAAAAATCATTGAATGAGCCACGTTGTAGATGGGGCTTTTTGTATTTTTTGTTTTTTGATTCTTT
>CAZLTF010000346.1:0-4622 GCA_964562195.1 uncultured Bacteroidales bacterium
TTACCGGTGACCGGCATTATACGGATTTGAGTATTCTCAAAAAAAGAGGACAGCCGGATATTATGGATATTACACTTTCCCCTTTTACCTCCGGACCCAATACACATGCCTTGCAAGAACAAAATTTTCTGCGAGTAGAAGGCACCACGGTTATGGAACGAAATTTCGGATTGCTTAGATTGAAAGGTGATCGTAAGCACCGGAAACTCGAAATATCCGTGATCGGTACAGAAGGAAATCTAATTTGGAAAAAAGAGTTCTCTTCCGAACGATAAAATCTTGCTTCTGGATAAATATAATTGTTGATGAAATTTATTTATCCGATTGACAATCAGTTGAGTATGTGTAAAATTGGGGCGATATTGATGTCAGGATAACTTCTCGCCGTAGAAAAAAATGCACCGAAGAAATCACCAAGTACCAACGCACAGCACCGGTGTTATTTGGGAGCTTTGCAGCTATGTCAGATATGGTATTATCTGAGATATGAAGAAAAACCGGACTAAAATAAACCATGCAATTCTGCATTGATTTTATTGATAATCATAGAAAGATCTTCGGGGTTATCTTTAAAATCAAGGTTGTCAATGTTGATAATCAGGAGTTTGCCAAGTTTGTATCCTTTGATCCACTTTTCATATTTTTTATTCAACATTTTCAAGTAGTCGAGACGAATGGATTCTTCGTAATCTCTTCCTCGTTGTTGGATTTGCTCGACCAATGCGGGAACGGAAGCTTGCAAATAAATCAAAAGATCCGGCGGATGAATAAAATGATTCATCAGTTCAAATAAAGAAATGTAATTTTCAAAATCCCGTGTAGTCATCAGTCCCATTTCGTGTAGGTTGGGAGCAAAAATATAGGCGTCTTCATAGATGGTACGGTCTTGAACTACCGATTTTTCTCCTTTGCGAATATCAATAATTTGGCGAAAGCGGCTGTTCAAAAAGTATATTTGCAGATTGAATGACCAGCGTTGCATATCTTTATAGAAACTCTGCAAATAGGGATTTGTATCCACGTCTTCATAATGTGGCTCCCAGTCAAAATGTTTTGATAATAAACCTGTTAGGGTGGTTTTTCCGGAACCAATATTGCCTGCTATTGCGATGTGTTTGTGTTCGTTATTCTCCATTTTTCTCTATGTTGTTTTCGACCCCAAAAGTAATAAGATATTTCAAACCATTGAAAGAAATATTTTAGATTTTTTAAAAAAAAGTGCAGACCTCTTTTTAATTGATAAGTGGCAAGAATGAGTATTCTTCGGAATATTTCAAATTCTGTTTGGCAAAATCCATAGGATACTCGATTTTGACATCTATGATTTTTCCTTCTTTTTTGACAAGCTCAAAGACCGGATTGATAAAGCCGCCATAGGGAGCAATATTCAATTTTTCAAATCTTGCCAAGACTTCTTGGTGCAATTGGCGATCTACTTTCACGGCATAATCTTCGACCAATTTTTTTCCGGCTTCATAATCGCCTTCGGATTTGATTCTTTGTACTTCCGCTAAAAGTTTACCAAATAAGTCGCGCAATTTTTGATAATCGTTGATCTTAATTTGAGTCTTGCCGTCCTTTTTGAACATTTCGATGACGTTGTCTGCCTTTCCTTTTTCATAAACCCATTTGGCTATCAATTGACGATTGCGCATATGGGATTCTTCGATATTTTTGCCAAGCTCGACGCGTTTAAGTTGTCCCATAAGACCATTCAAAATATAGGAATAGTATTCGGCTTTTGCCAAATCCGTCGAAGGAATCAAGTGAAGTTCAACGAGTTTTGGATCTATCAGGTAGTAGAGTGCAAATAAATCCGCCCTTGCTTCTTCCAATGTGGAAGAGTGATTTTTGAGGGCATCGGCACTTGTGCCTGCGAGAAGCTGCCCCGAACCATGCCCCAATATTTCATGCAAATCCGTGTGGAGTTTGCCGGCAAGAGAGCCATACTTTTCATTCATATCAATTTCTTCTTGCGAATAGTAAAACTCTTCTTTAAAACCACTTTTTTCGGCTGCTTTTTCGTAGGCATCCGTGATATTTTCGAGACTTACGGATTTGCTTCCGTGTTCTTTGCGAATCCAATCCGAATTGGGTAGATTGATGCCGATGGGAGTCGAGGGATAGGTGTCGCCTCCTAGTTGAGCGGCAGTAATCACTTTTGCCGATACGCCTTTTACTGTTTTCTTTTTAAATTGCTCTGCAACAGGAGAATGATCCTCAAACCATTGTGCGTTCTCGCTTACGATTTCCGCACGGCGAGTGGCTTTCATATTTTTAAAATTGACAAGCGATTCCCAGCTTCCTTTCAAACCCAGCGGATCACCGTAGGTCTCAATGAAACCATTCACAAAATCAACACTCGTGAGTGTGTCTTCCGACCACAATATGCTGTATTCATCAAAGGTTTTCAGACTTCCTGTCTCGTAAAATGAAATTAGTCTCTGGATATGACTTTTTTGTATCTCGCTTAGCGCAATCGCTTCCGCTTTTTTGAGCCAAAATACTATCCGCTCAATGGCTTGTGTATATAGACCTCCGACCTTATATGTTTGCTCTTCGATACTTCCGTTTTTCTTGATCAATTTGGAATTTAATCCATAAGCGACCGGATGAGCTTCGCCGGGCTTCTTCATTTTCTCATAATATGCTTCTGCCTCTTTTTGAGAAATATTTGCATAAAAGTTGCAAGCCGATGCTTTGATCATGTCTTTCGGGTCATCCAGACTCAATCTTTTGGGAGCTATCTCCGGATCGAAAATCAAACTCGTGAGATGCTGAACAAATGCCGCTATCTCTTGACCCTCTTGAACCGGGAAATGGGCTTTTGTACTACGCCGGATCAAGGTAGTAAAATATTCGGGTGTAAAATCAGGATTGAATTTATCCATCGAATAATGATGATGGATGCCGTTGGCAAACCATACTTTTTTGAGGTAAACCTCAAATGCTTTAAATTCATCTGTCCCTCTGTCTCCTTCGTAATGTTTATAAATCTCCTCCAATGTCTTGCGAATGAGAAGGTTATATTTGTAATTTTGATCCCAGATAATATCCCGCCCCGAAAGGGCAGCTTGACTGAGGTAATAGATTAATTCTTTCTCTTGAAGACTAAGCTCCTCAAAACCGGGAACCTTAAAGCGCATTATCTTAATATCTCCAAATTGTTCTACCAAGTAGCGGAAATCATCTCCCTTGGCTCCTGTCTTATCAAGCATAGGTTTGTTGTTCATATTTTCTTTTTTTGTTGAATGATTGTCACACGAAAGCATTATTGCTCCCATTAATACTATACCTAAAATGAAATTTTTCATTGATTCAATTTTATTTTGTGATTATTCTAAAATGTTTATAATTAATGAATTGTATAATGTATCTCATATATTCTTTTTTTCTTTTGCAAAAAAGACTACCTGTGTTTCTTCTCGATGCAAAGGTATAATGTTTTTTGTTAAATAATTTGCTTACTTTTTATCCGGTAAAGAAATGTTAAAGGACAAAATAGACAATCTATTGCACCGGCTGAGGGAAAGAAGTATAAAGAAATGAATGACGGATGCCTGAAAGCATAAGACACTAATTGGCTTAATGAGATGAGTCTTTGACACATCGAATGGATCTGAGTTCATAATCTTCATCAACATCATCAAAACTATAATGGGAAGTTATTTCTCTTGTAGCAGAACTTAGTGATATGTAATAATACGAATTTCCGTAAATGTTGTCTTCATCCGGATTGATCGTAGAAGACCAAAATTGTGCTGTTTTATTTCTTTCTATCAAACCGGTCATGCTTCTCGAATAGCCTGCTGGCAAAGCTGTGAAACCACTGATGTTTGTGGCTCCTTCATTGGGATTATTCCAGTGGGAATTGCCTGCTTCTTTGAGTTTACCTCCTGCTATTTTCGCACCTCCCAGATAATCTATTAGCATTTGCCATTCGAGCGAATCGGGAATATGCCAACCATCCGGACAGTATTTCACTCTCCCACTTAAGTACATTCTTCCATATTCACAATAGATAAGTTCATGGGAGTTGTTACCGGAAGAATAATGGTATCGTAGATTTTCTGCCATCCATATTTGCTCGCCGATTTTTATGCTATGATATACCTGTCCGTCTCTTGTGTCCGTGAAAGTATTATAGTCCAAATCTTCATTTAATTGAATTGAACCTTTTTGGCAGGATGCCAATACAATCAAGCTTATTAGAAAAACATTTATGCTTAGATTTTTCATATCTACTGTTAATTAATTTGAAATGCCAAAAAGAAAGATAATCCTCGGAATAAAAAACGGAAATTCAGTTGATATCGTACAATTGACTTTGTCTGTTTCCACCATAGCGTTGATAGACAATCCAAAACCTGTGTCAATGAATATTGTCCTTTTTTTTCCGATAAAGTTTTTTCGTCCGAAAGCGATTCCTGTTCCAATACCGTTATTATATTTTCTATTGCAATAATAACCCGTATAATAAAATTGATTTGTGTGAAAATAATCCAAATATGGTCCAAACCAAATGTCTTTTAGAAATTTCTTTTCGGTTGGGATATAATATTTGTAAGTGGCGTATATTAATTCTGATAGAGTGTGGTGATATTCTCCGTGAAGCCATATTA
>CAZLTF010000347.1:0-2847 GCA_964562195.1 uncultured Bacteroidales bacterium
TGCAATGATTTTGGAAAGCATCGTTGCGATCGCCGCACCGATGATCCCATACACCGGAATAAACAAGAGGTTGAGAACTACCAACAAGACAAGATAAATATACATTATCAATGTCAATTTTTTGTGCATACCCGAGTAAAAAAGCAGCTGAGAACTGACTCCGATGGATGTTTCGACCAAATTGGCAATACCTATCAACAGGATTACATACATTCCGGGATAATATTTCTCTTTGAGCAACAGAAATGCGGTGTCAACATTGCCCCAAATCCCGATGAGCAGAAGCATCCCCGCGATAAAGAGGGTGATGCTACTCTTGGAGGCTATTTGTTGAATGAGATTGTAGTCTTGAGCTTTGTAGGCATCGGCGATCACGATGCCGCTTACCTTGCCCATAGTCCGGTATGGAATGAGTATTAAAGTAGCTATGTTGAAGGTGACAAAATAAATTCCTACCGAACTTAAATCTTTGAGTTGATGTATCATAATAAGATCAAGACGCAGAGCGATTACCGACGCAAAACTCAGCAATATCCCGTGAACATTGAGCCTCATTATTTCTATGAGTCTTTTCCGGTTGAGAAACGTAAAATCAAAACTGAAATGAAAAAGACCGTCTTTTATCAAAAATCCAAGCAACAATACCGTTGGTAATATTTGTGCCCACACGTAATAATGTACCGTATCCTCAAAATCGGCAAACCGAAAGTAAAAAAGCATGTATGAAACGATGACTAATATCCTCTGTATCACATCTTTGTGTAATATTCCGATGGAAGGATTATACATCACGCGATAATACAAATCAAAAACCAGAAATAGCACATAAAAAAACAATATTGTGAAAATAGTATAGGAATATCTCTCAAATAGTCCCGCTTCTCCTGAATCCAAAAACAGGGATTTTAATACATAAAATAAGATGGAGACAAGCACAAAACCTACCATATTGACCAAAAATACAAAACCCAAAAAGCCATGATTTTTACTCTTTTGGTCCCTAAACACCGGGAATATCTTGATTCCGACCATATTTATTCCCAGTCCGGCAAAACTGGATAACAATCCTGCATAAGCTACCAATATCGTAAATAATCCTACTTGCTCCGTCGTGAAAAAATTCGGGTATATCAAGAGATTGATGACAAAACCCAAAATCACTCCAAGATAAGAGTAGATGCTACCGTAAATACTATGTTTGCGAATGATACTCATCAGTCTGCAAAAATATACTTTTTATTTATAGTAAAAATCTATTTCATATCAAATTGAAAAAAGTACTTTTATGCCTCTTGGAGCTACTTCAATGCAAAGTCTTTTTTGTTCACTGTCTTTGGCAAGCGATATTTGTATAACTTTGCATCTCGAAAATCGGAAAATATAGGATGAAAACGAAGGCAATCATTATCACAAGACGACTCTCTCTTCCCGAGAAGGAAAATGTTTTATCTGCGCTAAAAAATCAAGGGAAAGAGGTTGAAATATTGTATTTCGGAGATTCTTCCTGTGGAGGTCAATTTGCTGATATACAGGCTGTAAACATCAATTTGAGCGAAGCGGACAAAAGCGGGATTAACAAGCGTGTATTTCAAGAAGTCTTGGCGTTCGGTGAAATAAAAATGGAGAATATCGCCCTTACCGATTGGCTTACCTACGGTACAATGAGCCTTTGGCATTATCAAAAAATGCGTACGTATTTCTATGTCCGGAATGCGTTTTTTGAAATCGAAACGATCTGTAAATTTCAGAAAAATTATAAACATATTGATCTTTATACCGGAAATTCCGCTTGGAAACTATATCCTTTTGATAAACAAAGGGTAAAAATCATATTTCAGAAAAATAAAGCAAAAGAAAAGATAAATTTTGCCAATATCGCCAAATATGCCTTGTTTTTTGGAATGCGGGCGGCAATAGGCACTTTTCAATTGCGAAAAATCAAAAAGTCAAAACATATCTTGATTGATCATTCTCTCCGGCAAACGCTTCTCGATATTCATACTTTTCAAAAGAAAAAAGCAAATTATAATTTGGAATATCTCTTTGACCGCATGAGGCAGGATTTCATAATTTTGGATGACCGGGAAGTCCCGAAATTGAGAGGAAATTCAAAATTCTTTGAAGTGTCTTTTGATTTTCGTACAAAACGCAATACCCTATTCGGAGAGATTGTCTTGCTCAAAGCTTTGCTCTCTTCCAATAGCCGCAAAGAAGCAAAACGGATAATGCAGGAATTGCAAAAAAAATACCAAAAAATGGATCGGTTGGACTTTTCGCCGCTTCAAACATTCATATTCCGCTATTTCAAGACTTTGCACCCGACCCAGAGTTTTTTTGTACTAAAATATTTGGCATATCGCCGTTTCTTTGAGAAATATCCTCATATTCAGACGATTAGTACAATTGATGAAAATGGAGCACGAATCAAAACAATCTTGGATGCCGCCCGGCAAAATGCTGTCAAAACCATCGGTATTCAGCATGGTAGCATCCATCCACTGCATCCTTCATATATGTTTACCGGTGAAGATAAAAAACGCCCTATAGTACCCGTCATTACTTTGGTCTGGGGTGAATATTGGAAAAGATTGCTCGTCCGGCAAGGAAATTATCCGCCTGCCTCTCTCGCCGTTACCGGACAAATACGGACGGACATTATTCCCCGTTTGTTGTCCAAATATACCAATGATGAAAACCTAAATCCCGAAAATAAAAAGATAATAATGTTTGCCTCGCAGTTTCAGCGGGATGAAAACCTTCGACGACAGGCAGCACTCGATTGTTTTGAAAGCATACGCCATCAATCCAATGCCCTCTTGGTAATCAAACTCCATCCTTCGGAGAAAA
>CAZLTF010000348.1:0-5488 GCA_964562195.1 uncultured Bacteroidales bacterium
TGAATTTAAAATTTGCCCTGCAATTGCTATGGTGTGACATGAGCAAACGGAGCAAGGAAACCCGATGCTACTTTTCTAATGTTTGGGCATCCAAAACGGCAATCATCACCATATTCACAATTTCTTCGACACTTGCTCCAAGAGATAAAACATGAACCGGTTTTTTCATTCCACTGATGATCGGACCGACCACATCATAATCACCAAATCGTTGTACCAATTTGTAGGCAATATTGGCAGATGTCAGACTCGGGAAAATCAAAGTATTTGCCTTTTTGCCTTTCAATCTTGAGAAGCTAAACTCTCCTTTGAGCAATTCTTCATCAAGAGCTACATTTGCTTGCATCTCTCCATCTACAATAAGATTCGGGTATTCTTTATGCAAACGTTCGACAACCATCCTCTGTTTCTCGGGAATAATCCCTTTGTTTGAACCGAAATTGGAATACGAAACAAATGCGATACGAGGTGTAATATTAAATTGCCGGATAGCATGCGCTGTCTGCATTGTTATTTCGATAAGGTTCTCGATAGAAGGGTCTTTGTTTACCGTACAATCAGCAAAAAACATAGGACCTTCCTTCGTATTGACAATATACATTCCCGAGACGATGTTTACACCTTCCTTTTTTCCAATAATTTGCAATGCAGGTCTCAATGTATCGTTATAATTGCGATTTACACCGGAGACAAAAGCATCGGCAGCACCGTGTTCGAGAAGCATCACACCATAATAATTGCGGTGCAACATCGCATCCCTTGCAGTAGATAGCGTAACTCCTTTTCTCCTTCTTTTTTCCCAATACTCACGGATAAAGAATTCCCTTCTTTCTCTTTCTTCCTTCGATTTGGGATCGATAATTTCGACTTGTGGGAGCTGCAATTCATTGGCTTCAATAATGGTCTTGATTTTGAGAGGGTCACCCAACAATACCGGAACGGCAAGCCCTTCGGAAAGCACAATTTCAGCCGCCTTTAACATTTTATAATTATCTGAATCAGATAATATTACACGTTTTTTATTTCTTTTGGCGCGATTTTTTATCTGACGCATCAACGGGGTACCTATTCCCATTCGTTTGCGAAGCTCCTCTTTGTATTTCTGAAAATTCTTAATGGGTTTTTGGGCAACGCCCGAATCCATAGCAGCTTTGGCTACGGCGGTAGCCACATATTCGATAAGTCTAGGATCGGTAGGTTTTGGGATCAAATATTCTGTCCCGAAAGACAAATTCTTTATATGAAAAGCAATATTTACCTCCTCAGGAACAGGCAAGCGGGCTAAATCCGCCAAGGCTTGAACGGCTGCCAGTTTCATTTCCATATTTATATCCGTAGCAGCTACATCCAAAGCTCCTCTGAAAATGTATGGAAAACCAAGTACATTGTTGATTTGATTGGGGTAATCAGAACGTCCGGTACCCATTATCACATCGTCCCTTGCTGCCAAGGCATCATCATAGGTAATCTCAGGGTCCGGATTTGCCAATGCAAAAACGATAGGATTATCAGCCATCGTCCGGAGCATTTCTTGAGTCAAAACCCCAGCAACAGAAAGTCCCAAAAAAACATCCGCACCCACTATCGCTTCTTCCAAAGTATATACAGGTTCATCAATCGCAAACGGAATTTTGTATTTATTCAGGTCCTTTCGTTCCCTGTGTATCACCCCTTTGCTATCAAGCATAATAAGATTCTCATCCTTCACACCGAGATGCATATAGAGTTTGGCGCAGGTCATAGCGGCAGCTCCTGCTCCATTGACAACCACTTTCACCTCATCGATTTTTTTATCCGTCAATTGAAGAGCATTCAATAAGGCTGCCGAGCTGATAATCGCCGTCCCGTGCTGATCATCATGCATTACCGGAATCTTCAATTCAGCCTTCAATCGTTCTTCAATCTCAAAACATTCCGGTGCTTTGATATCCTCCAAATTTATTCCTCCAAAAGTCGGTGCAATGGCTTTTACGGCTGTAATAAATTTTTCAACATCCTTCTCATCCACCTCACTATCAAATACATCTACATCTGCATAAATCTTAAAAAGCAAACCTTTACCCTCCATCACGGGTTTGCCGGCCAAAGCACCTATGTCCCCTAACCCCAAAACCGCAGTTCCGTTTGAAATAACTCCGACTAAATTGCCTTTGGAAGTATAGCGATAAGCATCAGGTGGATTTTTTTCTATCGCCAAACAAGGTGCAGCTACTCCCGGAGAATATGCCAGTGACAAATCCCTTTGAGTTGAATGGGGCTTGGTAGGTACGACTTCTATTTTCCCGGGTTTACCTTTTTCGTGATATGCCAATGCATCTCTGCTCATTTTATCTTTCATATCTATCAATTTATATGCAAAGTAAAAGCTTTTTTTGCTTTGAAGCAAAACAAATAATCATAGATTTCCGGAATGAATATTACGGCAGTTTGTTAGTACGCAGATTTAGCCTGCCCCCTCATCCGGCAGTTATACAATCGAGTGTTAATCATTGAAATACAACACTTCTCTTTTAATAGGAAACAGAAAAAATTACAGCTACTTTTATTACGAAAGTATTGATCAAAAAAAATGTATATCTTTGCAAAAATTTTTTGCAATGTATAAGATAATAGTATTTGGAATAAGTATTTTATTTTCAAGTGTTTTGTGGGGACAAACATCAAAGGGTGATAAGCCCATATTAAACAACCCCGGAATTACCATCAAAAGTGATGCAAGATTGGACTCACTGATAACATTACAGCAAGCATTTTTGGAAGAAAATCAAACCATGAAAGGCTGGCGAGTTCAGATTTTTTTTGAAGGAGGCAACAACTCACATCAAAAGGCACTCGCACAGAAAAGCTCTTTCATAACCAATCATCAAGACATTCCGGTTTATCTGATATTCAATGCTCCATATTACAAGGTAAGAGTAGGTGACTTCCGGAAACGCAGTGAAGCAGAGCTATTTCTGGAAACTATCAAAAGTAGCTATCCCAACGCTTTCATCGTAAAGGAAGAAATTAACTTTCCCCCAAATTAACAGTGTATTTTCTCCTTTGTTAATAAAAAAAGGTCTTATAAAATATGCCCGCTATGAAATTCTTCTTTTCGACTCTATTGCTTACATTATTCCTTTCGACCGGAGCACAGGATAATTTCAATTGCTTTACCGTGCTTTGTGGCAAAGAGGCAAGCATGGATGGTTCTGTATTTTTGGCACACAATGAAGATGACGGCGGAGAACAAAATCTACGTTTTTTCAAGACAAAGCACCTTTCACGAATAGAAACACAAGAAATCACGCTGCGGCGAGGAGCAAAATATCTGCCCACCGGAGATTTCAACTCCCTCTTCTGGATTGAGATGCCGGGTATGGAATTTTCAGATTCATACCATAATGAATATGGGGTCAGCATCGTGTCAGATGCTTGCCCGTCACGTGAAGATCATGGTGAAATAAGCGATGGAGGAATCGGATATTGGTTGCGAAGAATCATGGCTCTGCAAGCTACATCCGCCAGAGAAGCAGTCCGCATAGGAGGTAAACTTATTGAAAAATACGGTTATGTTTCATCCGGAAGAACTTATTGCATCGCTGATAAAGATGAAGCATGGATGCTTTCAGTTGTAAAAGGAAAACATTGGATAGCACAACGTGTTCCTGACGATGAGGTAGCAATTATCCCTAACTATTTCACAATCCAAAAAATCAAGCTGCAAGACACACTCAATTATCTCGGATCAGAGGACATTATCCGCTACGCCAGAAAAAAAGGTTGGTTCAAAGGTCCGGACTCCGCTTTTAATTTCCGCTTGGCATACGCCGACCCCAATAGTCTAACCCATAAAATAAATGTAGAAAGACACTGGGCAGCCCTCAACAAACTCGCCCCCAAAGAATACAAGTTACATGACCATTTCCCGTTCTCATTTCAACCGGAAAGAAAAATAGTATTGATGGACTTGTTTGACATCTTGAGATATCATTATGAGAATACATCTATCGATCGTAGTCACAATCATACACTCGGGTCTCCACACCAAACTCATCGTGCCATTTGTGCCAACAGTACTCAATACGGACTGGTTGCTCAACATAGATCCAAGCTACCTGTTTCCATAGGTTCGGTGCTCTGGATATCACTGTTTCACCCCTGCATTCACCCCTTTATTCCATTTTACAACGGAATGAAAGACTCACCCGTTACAATAGATATGGATGCTCAATCGGCACTCCGGACACATTTTGAAAAATCAGATAATAGGAATATCATTTTTGCACAATTTGTAAAGAACGGAATCAACATTGACAAAGACTATCAAAACTATTACTTAAATTATCTCCCACAAACACTTCAACAAGAGCGCAATCTCTTAATCAATCAAAAAAAGAATGAAAAAAAATGGCTCACCGAGTATAAAACCAACCAATCGCAAGCAATAGATTCGATCACTGCTTTTTGTCATCAACAGATGCAAATGTCATTGCCAAAATAGGTCTATTCAGGGTCTGCTGAAACATCCAAACACTTGAATGAGAATGTATTATACAAATATAAATAATGAGTCCGGTCAAAAAAAAACAAGCAAATTAAAAAATGAAAACGCTTCTGTAATTTTCAGTACACCTTTCACATATCAAAAAGATTATCCTGTCCCATCTTCTTCATAGGGCAGATTGATATAAAACTAAATCTGTTAAACAAAAAAAAGAGGACACCAAGCGATGCCCTCCTTTCCAACCAAAACTATGAAACGTCTTATGAATCTTTACTTACCCTATTTTTTGAGCCGGAAAAAAAACTATTATCAATTACCTTACTGTAAAGTTCGGGAAGCTTATTTACTTCACTTTTTATCTCTTCATATAAATCAACGTACTCATCAACATATACTTTACTCGCTGTCAATTGTGTGGACATCTTTTTGAAACGCACCCATCGATTTTCTATGCTTGTAAAAGTTCCATTAATGGAAGCCGAATTTATATCATTGTTCTCCAGGAAATGTTTCAGATTATCAAAATACATCAAAGCACCAGCCATAGAGCGAACTGTAACTTCTCTGTCAATTCCCCATATATAGGCATAATAATAAGCAGCAATACGATCCAAATAAATCTTCATCTCATAAGATTTCTCAACGGTCTCATTGGTAACATAGTTGTCATCTTTCTTCTCCTGAGCCAATAAATCGGACAACAACAACAATAAGTTGGTATTTGTTTTTACGAGCTTCGATGCATTTTCTTTATTTACTTCATCGACCACTATCATTCTCAATCTCATCCAATCTTCCGAACCTTTTTCGAAAATGGTCTTCACTTTTTCATTCAATTCGGAATATTCCATAAATTCGAGATAACTTTCTTCGAGAAAAGCAACTTTCTCATCCAAATCTTCTCTCGCTTTTTCCTTCTCAACACCGGTACCTATCATCATAAAATCTTTGATAATAGTCTGCAAAGCAACTTGTTGTTCATAAATATTCGCTATACGCTTC
>CAZLTF010000349.1:0-2779 GCA_964562195.1 uncultured Bacteroidales bacterium
TGATTTGCAATGATATTGGACATAATCTCATCGTCTCTCAAGACCGCTGCGGAGGTATCATCACAAGAAGATTCAATAGATAAAATATAAATTGCCATAGCATTACTAATTTTCAATACTTTTGCACCATATTTGTTATAATAAGGTATGTATGTAAATAATATTTTTAGAACTTTTATAAAACGGCAAAATTATTAAAAAAAGAATACCTCAAATATTATTGTTTATCACAGGATCACTATTGATCTTGCTGATATTGCTGTCCTTTATTCTTGCCAGCCCTATCGTGCAATCACGACTCGCCAAATATGCTTCCGGATATTTATCCGACAAACTTCATACTGAAGTCTCTATTGATAATGTAAGCATCTATTTTTTGGATCGTTTCTCACTGAAAGGTATTCTGATCAAAGACCAAAATCAAGATACACTACTCTATATCAAAGAGATAGATTTGCGATTGATTCAAAAAGATATCACTAATAAAACCATCGAATTTTCAAAAATCGAATTGGATCATCCGTATGCCAATATCCATCTCAATAACAATAATGAGTTTAATTATCAATTTATCATAGATGCCTTCTCTCCGGATGAAGAACAAAACCGTGAAGCAAACGGAAGCTGGCAACTGAGATGCAAACAATTTCAACTTGTGGACGGAGTCTGCACCTATCTTGATGAGACCTATGATTATGAAACGAAGGGCATTGATTATTGGGATATTTTGGGTGATAATCTTCATATTAAAGCTTCCGATCTTTCATTTGCCAATGACACCATTCGAGCCAATGTGAGCTACTTGCACCTTCACGAGCGATCGGGATTTGTGATAGACACACTGTCGGGGAGAGTACAATTTGCCCCAGGCGAGATTACAACCAAAGACTTTCGTCTTGTCACCGGAGAAACGGATATTCACGCCGATGCACAACTTTTGTTCAACAAAGCCGGTGATTTTGCCTATTACATCGATAGTGTACAAATGATCGTAGAGGCATATCCTTCCATTCTGAATCTGAAAGACATTGGCTATTTTGCTCCTGTACTTTTTGAGATGGATAATGAAATACGCTTTACGACCATTGCCAAAGGTACTGTCAGTAATTTTAAAGCTAAGAAGCTAAATTTTGCTATCGGTCGCAATACACAGTTTAGAGGAAAAATCAGAATGACCGGTCTTCCGGATGTGGAAGAGACCTTTACTCAATTGAAAATCAAAGAGTTTTATTCATCTATTCGAGATATTGAGAAATTCCGGATTCCCATTGAGTCCAAACAGATTGACTTTCCGTCCATCGTTGAGAAAATCGGAAATATAGCAATTAAAGGAAATTTTACCGGTTTTTATAACGACTTCGTTTCATTTGCAAGATATTCGACGGATATCGGTTCGTTTTCGACCGATATCAAGCTGAGTCTCAATGATCAAGACATTGTAGAATACAATGGGAAAATCAAAGGATATAATGTCGCTGCCGGAAAATGGCTGGATGTGCAAGACCGGATTAACAATCTTGATCTCAATCTAAGAGTTCAAGGTAATGGACTGGATTTCAACAAAATGAATATAGATATCGATGGCGAAGTCAATAATATCGGAGTGAATGGAAATACGATTCAAAATATCGACATCAAAGGTAAGCTGGAAGAGAAGAAGTTTTCCGGCAACCTTAATGTGGATGACGAACTACTTGCATTTGATTTTGACGGATTATTAGACTTTTCGGATGACATTCCCAAATACAAATTTACGTCCAAGGTCAAACATATTGATCTGAAAGAATTTAAAATATTTCCTAATGATAGTACCTCAATCTTAACCACAAATATTGACATCAACGCTCTGGGCAAAAAGCTGAATGACATACAAGGAAGGATAAGTTTTAACAACACATTATTGCATAAGAATACAGATACTTTCAAGCTGGGCGACATCCACATAAGCCTGACCAAGGATAAGGACAACTACCGTATTATCAAGCTATTGTCACCGGTTGCAGAAGCAAATATCGAAGGCAGGATAATCGTCAACCAACTATGGAATGACATCCGGCAGGTGTCCTCCCACTACCTACCATACCTGCAAAACGAGCAAATCAAGGCAGATCTTACTGACAATCAGGATTTCATTTTCCGTTTTGACATTAAAAAACCCGACATTCTCGCCCGCATTACCGGAAATACACAAATTTACTCCTCTCCTATTAGCGGTAATGGTGAATTTGCCAATTTTCTAAACTATTTCACATTCAATATGCACACCAAGCATATTATTTACGAAGGGAAAAAACTGATTAAACCCGAACTCCGTTTCAAACCTGATTCCAATACGATGACAGTCCATTTTGATGCCAACTCACTTATGCTCACAGACACTCTTAGCATCGACAAGCTAAGCACCGACATTTACATCAAAAATGATAGTCTAAATTATCAAATCAACTGGCGTTCAGCCAAAGAATGGAATCATGATTATGCAAAAATCACGGGGCTATTTCACCTTGACACCTCCGTTTTTGAAAACATCATTTACCCTTATTCCAAGTTGGTTATGCAGTCCCATCAATGGGAAATACATCCTGACAATCGTTTCCAAATTGATCATTCAAGATATATTTTTCATAATCTCACCTTCTCCGAAGACAAACAAAAAATTTCACTCAACGGAGCACTCTCAAACTCTTTGAAAGACACGCTTTTCATCGCAATGGAAAACTTGTACATTCAAAATTTTGAAAATATTTACCAATCGTATGATCTTGATTTTGCCGGCTCG
>CAZLTF010000350.1:0-3183 GCA_964562195.1 uncultured Bacteroidales bacterium
GATGGTCTGATTCACATTACCGACTTGTCTTGGAGAAGAATCAATCATCCGGAAGAAGTTGTAGAGCTGGATCAAACATTGAAAGTAGTAATCCTGGACTTCGACGAGAACAAGAAACGTATTGCTCTTGGACTCAAACAATTACAACCACACCCGTGGGATTCATTAGATGCCGAACTGAAAGTTGGCGATAAAGTATCCGGAAAAATTGTGGTAGTTGCCGATTATGGCGCATTCATCGAAATCTTGCCCGGAGTAGAAGGTTTGATTCATGTATCGGAAATGTCTTGGTCTCAACATTTGAGAACAGCGCATGACTTTCTGAAAGTGAATAGTGAAGTAGAAGCCGTTATTTTAACTTTGGATAGAGAAGAACGCAAAATGTCATTGGGAATGAAACAATTGATTCCGGATCCATGGCAAGATATTGCGACCAAATATCCCGCCGGTTCGAAACATACTGCCAAAGTACGTAACTTCACAAACTTCGGTATTTTTGTTGAATTGGAAGAAGGTGTTGATGGTTTGATTCACATCTCCGATCTTTCTTGGTCTAAAAAGATCAAACATCCTGCTGAATTTACAAAAATCGGTGAAGAAATCGAAGTAGTAGTATTGGATGTGGATAAAGATAACCGGAGATTGAGCCTCGGGCACAAACAATTGGAAGAAAATCCTTGGGATGTATTCGAGTCTGTATTTACGGAAGGTTCGACCCATCAAGGTACGGTAACCGAAGTAAGTGACAAAGGCACTTTGGTTGGTCTTCCTTATGGTGTCGAAGGTTTTGTGCCGAGACGTCATGTGAAAAAAGAGGATGGTACAAACCTCAAAGTAGATGATGTATTAGATTTTACTATTCTTGAGTTCAATAAAGAGAATAAGAAAATCATCCTTTCTCATACTCAAACATTTAAGGCAAAAGAAGAAGCAAAAGCTTCCAACGAAAGAAAAGGAAACAAAAAAGCTTTGAAAAAATTGCAAGAAACAGTTGAGAAAACCACTTTGGGTGATTTAGACGTATTAGCTTCTTTGAAAAAAGATATGGAAAAAGAAGCAAAGGCTAAATTGGACAAAATGGCAAAAGAGAAAAAAGATAAAGTTGCCAAAGATGAAGAAAAGAAAGAAGAAGGCGAAGACGCTTAATCCGATCTTATTCATCTGAAATAAAAAGCCCCGCGCAATTTGTGCGGGGCTTTTATATTATTATCTCTCAATATATTACCATTCACAAAACGGCTTTTTTGAAAGAAAAGAATTATAATAACGAACATCACCCGTAACCTCTTTTCCGAGCCATTGTGGTTTTTCAAATTTTGTATCTTCATCCGGAAGCTCTATCTCTGCCAATACAAGTCCTCTATTCATTCCGTCAAACACATCGACTTCAAATTTCAGATTCTCACCGGAAGGCACTATATAGCGGGTTTTCTCGACGGGAAAATCTTGACATATTTCCAAAAGTTGAAGAGCCTCATCCATCTCTATCTCTTTTTCCCACTCCATTCTGCTTAGCCCTTGATGTTGACTCTCTCCCTTGATGGTAATAGTCGCCTTGTCATCGGCAATTCTAATGCGAACCGTACGTTTCTTATCACTCACCAAATACGCCTGCTTTATTTTAATCCCGTGAATGACAAATTTCATAAAATCTTTCGTCGCTACCAAAAACTTTCTTTCAATCTCGATATTCATAAACTTATTATTTCAAACTAAGACAAAATACAAAAAACAAAAAAACCGTCCATCAAGATGAACGGCTTCTCAATTATTAACCCTAAAAACCTAATATTATGAAATTAAAACTTTTATGCTAATTTATCCATAAAATGCATCAACTTTGACTTTAAGTTAGCCGCTTTGTTTTTATGAATAATTCCTCTTTTGGCATTTTTGTCAATCAAAGAAACCAATGCTTTGATTTGTCCTTCTGCAACTTTCTTGTCTGTATTTTTTCTAAAATCACGAATAGCGTTACGCATAGTTTTTGCGTAATATTTTCTGTGTATTCTTCTCTTTTCTGTTTGACGAATTCTCTTTAATGCCGACTTATGATTTGCCATTTCTTTTCTTTTTTATTATCTAAAACTGGGCGGCAAAAGTACTCATTATTTTGATATTACAAATTTTTTTTACTTTTTTTTTGAAAAAATATTTTCACTCTTTGAATGTTCAATATCTCCATGTGCATCAATTCCATAAAGCATAAAAATCAAATGCTTTTGAATCTTCAAAATCTCTGTCATATATTCTTGCACGGCTTTCACACTACCGGGCAAAGTGTAAATAAACGTGTTGTTGTGAAGACCGGCAACCGATCTGCTGATAACCGCATTGGGTTTAAGCAATCCGTATTTGATGCGTATCAAATCCATGATGCCGGGAATTTCTTTCAAAATAAAACTTTCTACCACCTCCGGTGTAATATCACGAGGACCAATTCCGGTGCCTCCACTCGTGAAAACAAAATCAACTTCACCCGACAAAGCCTTTTCCATTTCCCGAACCAAAGCCTCTTCTTCATCCGGAATGATCGTTCTGTTTATCCTGTATTGCATAGCATTCTCTTCAAAAAAAGAATGAAGATAGCTTTCAATCTCAGGACCGCTACGGTCTTGATATTCTCCACGAAAAGCTCTATCACTCAGGGTGATAATCATTGCCTTATAAATCTTGTTAGGTAATTTTTTCCCCATTTTTTTTCATTTTACCATTCCTCCGTAGTGAAATCAAAAAAAAGAAGAAAATCTGCTCGTTTGATGGCCGGAATATATCAAACACATACAAGCATCATTCAATGCATATATTTCCACTCTTCGTATCATCACGGCGAAAGGAACTTTTCATAATAAAAATCAAGTATTTCAAAATAAATAGATACGGCGACAAAGGTAAATCCTTTTTCGTTTCAATAAAATAATTATTCCAACAAATTTTCAAATTACCTTTGCAGAAATATATTCAAAATATTGCAGATTGTGAAAGACAAGCAATTTATTACACGCGAAGTCAGCGTGGGAAAAGTCAAAATCGGGAATAAAAATCCGGTTTGTCTTCAATCGATGACCTCTACCTTAACCCAAGATGTAGAAGCGACAGTAGCACAAATAAAGCGGGTAGTAGATGCCGGAGGTGAACTTATCCGGCTTACGACACCCACCATAAAAGATGCGGAAATACTGA
>CAZLTF010000351.1:0-7086 GCA_964562195.1 uncultured Bacteroidales bacterium
GAGCAAAGCCGCTTTTTATTTCGGACGTTTCTCGGGTGCCTTGCTTTTATCGACCATCCCATTGTTGGGCGTATTTCTTGGCATTGTGCTCGGTGCTTACATTGCACCTGCCGCAGGTTGGTTGGATGCAGACCGGATCGGTGACTTTTATTTTCAAAGCTTTATCAATAATTATCTTTTATTCATCCTGCCCAATATGTTTATCGCAGGTAGTGTTATTTTTGCTATCGCCAATAAATGGAAGAATACGGTCATCTCTTTTACCGGCACATTACTTATCATTATGGCATACATTATTTCCGGCACATTGATGTCAGACATTGATAATGAGACACTTGCCGCATTTTTGGATGTTTTTGGAATACGGACTTACTCGTTGGTAGCAAAATATTTTACAAACGTTGAGAAGAATACAGTCGTCACCGGATTTCACGGAATTTTGTTTTGGAATCGTTTATTGTGGATAGGTGTAGGAATTGTAGTCTTGATGACTTCTTATTTTTCTTTCTCCTTTCGGGAAAAGAATAAAAAGGGAATAGAAAAAGATGAAAAGAAGATGTCATCCCGCCATTTTCCTTTACCCTCCTTGCACCCTTCATTCGATTTTTCTTATCGCTTGTTGCAATTTGAAAGTTTTTTTAAACTCAATTTTCAAAGCATTGTCAAAAATGTTACATTTAAAATTCTCTTCATTTTCAGTGTGATTATTTTGTTTGCCAATCTGGTCGGTGGTTTTGAATATTTTGGATTGAAATCATATCCCGTGTCTTATAAAATGATGGATCTGATCACCGGTTCGGTCAATCTGTATATCATCATTATCCTCGTATTTTTTAGCGGAGAGTTGGTATGGAGAGATCGTAGTCGCAGGATAAACGAGATCATTGACAGCACTCCACATGAGTCTATTATCTCACTCATTGCCAAAGCTTTATCCCTATTGACAATTTCAAGCCTTCTGTATTTGTTTTTTGTTTTTGTGGCTATTATCTATCAATTGGTACATTCTTATACACGGATTGAGTTGGATGTATATTTGTCCCATTTTTTCATTACGATTTTTCCGCTTTTCTTCACTTGGAGTGGTGTGATGATTATGATACAAGTCTTGTCCGGCAACAAATATGTAGGTTATTTTTTGTCCATTTTAGTAGTCTTTGTTTCCAACCTGATCTTTTTGATAGCGGGCATAGAGAGTAATATGGTCAAGATAGGCGGCGGACCTTCTACGCTATATTCCGATATGAATGCTTTTGGCCCCGGACTTACCGGTGCGATATGGTTTGATATTTATTGGATGCTTTTTTCTATTATTGCTCTATGGATTGCAGGTTTTCTATGGAATAGAGGCATAGACACGGCTATCAAACAGCGTTTGTTGCGAATCAAACGTCAAGTGAATAGAAAGCAATTTACCGCCTTTGGGATGGTCCTACTTTTGTGGGTGTTAGTTGCCTCCTTTGTTTATTATAATACGCAGATACTCAATCCTTATTACACCTCCAAAGAGGAGGAAAAAAGACGTGCTGAATATGAGAAAAAGTATAAAAAGTATGAAAAATCGGCTTTGCCGAAAATCATAGATGTAAAATACAATATGGATATTTTCCCAAAGCAGAGGGATGTGCAAGTGAAAGCACTATGGGTTTTAAAAAATACGACAAAGCAAATTATTGATTCTCTTCATTTCACTTGCGATCAAGAATGGGAAGTGAATATTCATATACCTCATTCGCAATTGGTCATGAAGGATAAAGATTTGGGATATAGAATATATTTGTTGCAAAAACCGATGAACCCCGGCGACACTATGCGCATTGAAATAGAAACCAAATTTTTAACCGAAGGTTTCAAAAACGGGCATTACAATACTTCGATAGTAGAAAACGGAACCTTCCTCAATAATCTTGATGTTTTGCCCTATCCGGGATACAACCCCCGCTATGAACTCAGCGAAAAAAATATCCGGAAAAAATACAATCTTAAAAAGAAGAAAAGGATGCCTGCTCTGACCAAAAATTGTGTGGATGCTTGTCAAAAGAACTATTTGACCTTAGGAATTTCGGATTTTATTCCGGTCGAAACCGTGATTTCTACTTCCGGAGATCAAATCGCTATTGCTCCCGGTAGTCTAAAAAAATCATGGTCACAAAACGGCAGAAATTACTTTCATTATCAAACCGATCATATTTCTCAAAATTTTTATTCTTTTATTTCTGCTCGCTACAAAGTGGCAAAAAGAAAATTGGATAGTATAGATCTTGAAGTATATTACGACGGGAAACATTCGGTCAATATTGAACGTATGCTGGAGGCAGAGGCGAGGGCTTTGACCTATTACATCAAGCATTTTGGTCCCTATTATCATAAGCAGTGCCGTATTGTGGAGTTTCCACGTTATGCTACCTTTGCGCAAGCTTTTCCGGGCACTATGCCATATTCCGAAAGCTTCGGGTTTATTGTAAATCTCGAAAATGAGGAAGACAATAATGTGATAGATGCTGTGATCGCACATGAAATTGCACATCAATGGTGGGCACATCAAGTTATGGGTGCTAATATGCAGGGTAGCACAATGCTGAGCGAGAGTTTTGCCGAATATTCTTCCCTGATGTGTATGAAAAGCATCCGTAAAATGCCTATGAAAATGCGTAAATTTCTAAAATATGATCACGATCGGTATCTGCGTGGCAGAGGAAGTGAGACTGAAAAAGAATTGCCCTTGTATAAAGTTGAAAATCAAGGCTATCTGCATTATGGAAAAGGAAGTCTGGTGTTGTATGCTTTGCAAGATTATGTCGGTGAGGAAAATCTAAATTCGGTTTTAAAAAATTTCTTAGAAAAATACCGGTACAAAGCAAACCCCTATCCGACCTCTCTGGATTTCTTAAAATATCTTGAACCGCAAGTACCGGACTCGATGAGGTATTTGATCAGGGATTGGTTTATGGATATTACACTCTACGACAATCGCCTACGCAAAGCAACCTATTCCAAAACCGAAGACGGAAAGTTTCAAATCACCTTGGATTTGGAAACAAAAAAAATACACGCTGATAGTATTGGCAACGAAACACAAATGACACTTGCAGACTGGATAGATGTTGGCTTCTTTAAGGATAAAGATGAGAAAGAATTGATGTTTGAAAAACGAATCCGCTTTACCCAAGATAAAAGTAAACTACACTTTACACTTGATACTCTGCCGGCAAAAGCAGCTATTGATCCGAGACATTTACTGATTGATCGTGTTTATCAGGATAACTGTGTGTCCCTTACGGAAGAATAAGTGTGAAGCCTTGATAGCAATACGCTCAAAATGGGCATAAAGATAATGTACTTATATTTCTTGAAAAGGTTTGTTTTTTTGTATATTTTTGCTACAGAAACAATGTCCGGCACGAAACTATCTAAGGATCTACTGAAAAAACTCAAACAGGTGAACAAGAATAAATTACATAACAATATCAATAATAGAGTGCAAAAGAAATCAGAGCTTTTTCCAAAAAGTTCTGCATTTTAAGACTATAGTCAAAAAACAAACAAATTCAAGAAAGTTTCTTTTGGCGATATTTCTATATTTTTCAACTATCTGCTACAAAAGCAGCACCGAATATAAAAAAATGAAGACACTTCTATGCTTTTCAGCAGACCCAAATTAAGCAATTGAAAAATAAATAGAAAAAAATTTGCAATTCAAAAAGAATTACTACTTTTGCAGTCCTAAAAATATTTAGAAAAAGAATAAATTTATGTACGCAATTGTAGAGATCGCAGGGCAACAATTCAAAGTTGAGAAAGATCAGAAGGTATTTGTTCACCGTTTGGAGGCAAACGAAGGAGATCAAGTTTCTTTCGCCGATGTTCTTTTGCTTGACCAAGATGGCAAAGTTACCGTAGGTACGCCCGTAGTAAGTGGTGCAGGAATTAAGGCGGAAGTCTTAAGACACCTGAAAGGAGACAAAGTTATCGTCTTCAAAAAGAAAAGAAGAAAAGGTTACCAAAAAGCAAATGGTCATCGTCAGTATTTTACTGAAATTTTGGTGAAAGATGTGGTTGCTTCCGGTTTTGAAGAAAAGAAAGAAACGAAGAAGAAAGAAGCACTCAAGCCAAAAGCTGAACCAAAAGCAAAAGCTGAACCAAAAAAAGCTGAACCAAAAGCAAAAGCCACAGCCGCTCCCGTAACGGAAGCTCCCAAAAAAGAAGTTAAAAAAGCTGCCAAAAAAGTTTCCAAAGGCGATGATTTGAAAAAAATCGAAGGCATCGGACCGAAAATTGCAGAAATTTTAACAACTAACGGGATTGCTACTTTTGCCCAATTAGCAAAAACCGACGCCGAAAAAATCAAAGAAATTTTGTTGGCACAAGGCAAAAGATACGCTATGCACAACCCCACTACTTGGCCAAAACAAGCCGAATTGGCTGCCGAAGGCAAATGGGATGAATTGAAAAAATGGCAAGACGAATTAGACGGTGGTAAATAATCAAATTGTTGAACAAATAAAAACATACTATTATGGCTCATAAGAAAGGTGCTGGTAGTTCCAAAAACGGTAGAGAATCCCACAGCAAAAGATTGGGTGTTAAACTTTATGGCGGTCAGGCAGTAAGAGCTGGCAGTATTATCGTTAGACAAAGAGGTACGAAACATTGGCCCGGTACCAACGTTGGTATTGGAAAAGATGATACTTTGTATGCACTCAAAGATGGTGTTATTGAGTTTCGCAAAAAGAAAAACAATAGATCCTTTGTTTCTGTTGTCCCTTTTGAAAACGAAGCTTAGTTCTCTCAAATAAACAATTCCACAATAGTGGAAATAAAAAATCCAACCCTGTCATTCTTATGATAGGGTTTTTTTTATTCATTCATGAATCCGCCCGGGAAATATGCAAACTTAAGAATGCTTCCGTTGATGAACCCCCTTTCATTAATTGAGACAATGACAAGGTCGAATATTTACAGAAGCTGATTCTCACTACTCCACCAAAATAGACTGCCTCAAAACAAGAGTATGAGCACTTTATACGATTTCACAATGAATCCGGAGGTTTTTCTTTTCGGGATTTGGCTGTTACGACTTCGATATATCTGTGGTCTGCTGAAAAACGTTCAATCACGTGAAAGAAAATAGAGAAACGCCAATCCATTTTCACATTTTTCTCAATCACATCGGGAAAGTCCCTATATTTGCAAAATAAATAGCGGCATTATCGTGTTGAGAGGAAAATGAGCGGGATATATTACACGAATTGCCGTTGTGCACAAGTTAGAAATAGGAACAAAAGATGATAAATTTGCTGCAAGAGAATACAAAAATGTAATCGTGTCATCCTTTTAAAAAGCTGACTCATTTCGCTGCAAAAATCATTGTTCATAACTTACTTTATTGTTATTGTATTAAACATTTGTAAAAAAATAAACAAGAAAAAGATGACAAAGTTAAGTGTAAACATAAACAAGATTGCCACGCTACGCAATGCCCGGGGTGGTAATTTTCCCGATGTAATACAAGCGGCAATCGATTGTCAAAAATATGGTGCGGAAGGCATCACCGTACATCCCAGACCGGATGAAAGGCATATTCGATATCAAGATGTACGCGAGATCAAGCCTATCATCACGACCGAATTGAATGTTGAAGGCAATCCTATTCCCAAATTCATTGATTTGGTATTGCAGGTCAAGCCCGATCAAGTAACGCTGGTTCCGGATGACCCAAATCAGCTTACTTCCGATCACGGTTGAGATACGATCACCCACAAAGATTATTTAAGAGACATTATCCGGGAGTTTAAGCGACACGGCATTCGTACTTCCATATTTGTTGATCCCGACATAGAAATGATAGAGGGTGCGGTAGCGACCGGCACCGACCGCATCGAACTCTATACCGAAAATTTTGCCACTCAATATTACATCCATCCCGAAAACGCCATCACCCCCTACGTCAAGGCGGCAAAGAAGGCGGTCGAATTAGGATTGGGAATTAATGCCGGACATGACCTAAACCTCAACAACCTCGGTTATTTTGTTCAAAATATTCCCGGCTTATTGGAAGTTTCGATTGGACACGCCTTGATTTCCGATGCTTTATATTTCGGATTGGAAAATACCATTCATAAGTATCTCAATTCGGTCAAATAACCCTCTTCAATCGCTTATGGAACTTTTTTACAGCCCCGCCATCAAGGGAGAGATTTTCACACTCGAGACCGAAGAATCCAAGCACATTGTCAAGGTATTGCGCAAAAAAAATGGAGATCGTTTTCATATTACCGATGGCTTGGGGCATTTGTTTGAAGTGCAGATTATCGATGACAGACCGAAAGCCTGTGTCGTGAGAATCCTTTCTACACTTCAAGAGCAAGCCAAACAAAGCCGCCTGCATATCGCTATCGCACCTACCAAAAACACAAACAGAACGGAGTGGTTTCTCGAAAAATCAACGGAAATAGGAATTGACAAGATCACGCCCCTGCTATGCGAACATTCCGAGCGAAAAACAATAAAGCCCGAGAGATTGCAGAAAGTGATTGTCGCAGCAGCAAAACAATCCATAAAAACATTTTTCCCTCACCTATCGACGATGTCGAAATTCACAACATTCATTCAGCAAAATTTTACAGGAGATAAATACATAGCCCTTTGCCGGGACGAAAACCTGAAACCTTTGCAGGAGCTTTGCTCCAAAAAGAATGACACACTGATATTAATCGGTCCCGAAGGCGGATTTAGCCATTCCGAAATTCATTTGGCAAAGAAAAACGGATTCATACCAATATCATTGGGCGACAGCCGCTTACGAACAGAAACAGCGGGAATTGTTGCCTGTACTATCATCAACAATTGCCCGCAATAAACAAAATTTTTTTGAAGCTCTATTCGCACGGAACCCTAATTAGTGCAAAAACAAAAACATTTTGCAACCAGAAAATAATCTCATTTCATGAAATATAATGTCCGTATTTTCAAAGAATAATCATTACTTTTGCAAAAAAATTAAAAATAAAGAATGGAAGCATTAAAGAAAGCGAAACTCAATCTCAATACGAAAGGGTATTTGGATTTAGCAATAGATTCTTCGTT
>CAZLTF010000352.1:0-6357 GCA_964562195.1 uncultured Bacteroidales bacterium
TGACATTAATGACGGGCACGATTGTCGCTCAAGCTATTCCTATTGCGATCACTCCGATTTTGTCGCGAATCTATACGGAAGCCGATTTCGGGCTACTATCGATTTATGTCAGCTTAGCTACGATTGTTTCGGTGATAGCTACCGGAAGATATGAGATGGCAATATTGTTGCCCGAAAAAGATGAGGATGCAATCAATGTTGCTGCCTTGGGAATAGGTCTTGTATCTATCACTACACTTCTGTCTTTTTTGATTGTTTTTTTCTTCAATTCCTCTATTGCGGAATGGCTGGGAAATGAAGCCATATCCGTTTGGCTGTATTTAGTGCCTGTTTCCATCTTTTTCTTGGGCTTGTTTACCATCCTAAATTATTTTAACAACCGTCTCAAGACCTATAAAGACATTGCGAAAGCAACCGTCTATAAATCTCTGGCATTAGCTTTTGTCCAATTGGTCATAGGCGTGTTGAAATCAGGAGCGACCGGTTTGATAAGCGGAAATATTATTTCCAATTTTGTTGCCAATGCCAAATTGATAAAAAACATCATTGCCGACAAGGTATTGACCGGCAAAATCTCTTTTGCGGGTATCAAGAAGATGGCAAAACGTTATCAAGATTTCCCCAAATATTCGATGTGGGCGATTCTTGCCAATTCACTATCAGTCAATCTCATCAATCTTATTATCGCACCGATTTATAGTGCAGCGACTCTGGGTTTTTATTTTATGGTGCAACGCGTATTGGGTCTTCCCGTAGCGCTCATTGGCAATTCTGCCGCCCAAGTATTTTTGCAAGAAGCAAGCAAAGAGAAGCAAAATACAGGAAAAGCAGTCCAAACATTTAAAAGTATGCTCAAGAAAATGTTGATGGTCGGCATCCCTTCATTTACTTTCATTTTTTTCACAATCGAATTTATTTTTACTTTTTTTCTGGGTGA
Source organism: uncultured Bacteroidales bacterium (assembly GCA_964562195.1). GTDB lineage: Bacteria > Bacteroidota > Bacteroidia > Bacteroidales > S143-32 > S143-32. The sequence goes on from CAZLTF010000352.1 coordinate 938, forward strand.
AAATTGGGCTATAGCCGGAAATTATGCCCGTATATTGACCCCGTTTTTCTTTACTAAGTTTATTAGTTCCCCGATGAGTATTATGCTGATCGTATTTGAAAAACAAAAGATGGAACTCTTTATCAATTTGCTTGTTATTTCGGTAAGTGTTGGTTCTATTTTGCTTACACATGATTTTATGACATTCTTATATTGGTTTACGGTGATTATGTCAACAATGTATATTTTATTTATATTTTACTATTACAGATTGTCAAAAGGAGGTTTGAAATGAAAAATATTGTACGAAGATTTGTTGTATTTATAAATCCGGCATTAAGGTTATTTTTTTCGATTTTTTATGACAGGAAATACCTTCAAGGTCAATGGTTTGATGAAGGTGTAAGCGGCTGGCTTAAAGCTTGGAAAGGAATCTTTTTTCAAAAAATAATGGGTTTCAACCGTCATGTACCTTTTCCCTGTTCGCCTTTGGTGAGAGTCAGCAATGGAAAAAACATTGAATTTCATCCGGATGATTTGAATAATTTTCATTCATTTGGAATTTATTATCAATCCTTTGATGGAAAGATCATAATAGGAAAAGGAACATATATAGGTCCCAATGTCGGTCTTATTACTTCCGGACACAATCCCCTGAATCCGGAGGAACATCTGGAAGGAAAAGATGTACGTCTCGGTGAGAAATGCTGGATTGGAATGAATTCGGTCATTTTGCCGGGCGTAGAACTCGGTCCCAATACGGTAGTAGGTGCCGGAGCAGTTGTAAATAAAAGTTTCCCCGAAGGTCATTGTATTATCGGTGGAGTACCTGCCAGACTTATCAAAAACCTTACGGCAAAAGAATAAAAAAAATTCCCTCTTGAAAGATAACGATAGACATATAATCCCCCATAATCGCCTGAAAGACGCAGGTTTATGGTTTCGTATTTTGATTTTTGTGTATCTTCTGGGAAGTGTTATTACGCATATTTCGACTCTTGATACAAGCATGCGCTTTCCTCTTGTTTTTCTGGCTGCTATCGGCATTGCAACCCTCTATATCATTGATAATAAGTTAGTAATACAAAAAAAAGATTTTATCCTTATTACCATATTAATACTACCACAATTGCTATTATTTCCTATGAATGCTACTGCCCTTTCACTTTTTTATCTATTTTCTTTTGTTGTCAACTATCTTGTATTGCTTGCTATCCGTCAATATTCTATGCCGGTTTCATTCTGGAAGGTGATGTTTTTTATAGTACTTATAATGTCTTCTATTCCGATATTCAGCAATTCCAACCTCTCTTCTATCTTTGGCAATTCCAATGTGCTTTCCATTATCCTACTGTTTGAATTTCTTCTTTTGTATTACACCCGGTATGAATGGAAAAAGTATGAATTTCAGCTACTTACAATTATCGTTATTATTCTGATGTTGCTTACAAATTCGCGTTCATCGCTACTATTTTTGGTCGTTTTTTATTTTTTGTATTTTTTGAGAAACAGAATTACAAGACGATCGATGATTTTTTTGGGAATATTTCTTTTCTCAATCATCTTACTCATTTATTCTCAGATTTTATTGAATAACGGAAGATTTTTGATGGATCTATTTTCGTGGACATCGTCCAAAGGCAGCAGCTTGTCTCACCGGGATGTGATAGCAAAAGCAGCCATGGAATATGTGGAGCATCATTTTTTTGGTTTGGGATTTGGGATGTCCAATGAATATCTCAAAGAGACCATAGGGAAAAACCTGACACCGCATAATACTTTTTTAAAACTATTGATGGAAGGAGGTTTTATTTATTTTGCTGCCAACATTTTTATTTATTTGTATTTTTATTTTCGGACAAAAAATACATTTATTATTGCTTTTTCGATTGCCTATGGTGTCAAAATGCTTTTTGAATCCGCTACACCATTGGGCTATAGCCTCATATCCGTGATGGTATTACTCCCTTTCTTTCTAAAAGAAAATAATTTTTCAACAAAAAAATGCTATCAATGAAAAGAATGATTTTTCATATTCCTATCCGGATCGATCAGAAGATGCCCAGTGGTAGCCAGATTAGACCTATGAAGATGTTGCAAGCATTCCGAGATTTGGGATATTCGGTCGATGTGGTGATGGGTTATGAGAAAGAAAGAAAACAACAAATAGAAGCCATCAAAGACCGGATCAAAAACGGAGAAAAATATCATTTTTTGTATAGCGAAAGTTCTACCGAACCCACTCTGCTAACCGGAAAAAATCATTTGCCACTCTATCCTTTCTTGGATTTCTCTTTTTTTAAATTTTGCAAAAACCACGACATATCAATAGGACTTTTTTATCGTGATATATACTGGGTGTTTGAAGAATACCGCAATAGCCTTGGATGGATAAAAAGTATTATTGCCACGTTTTTTTACAAATATGATTTGAAAAAATATGCGCAACTCTTGGATGTATTGTATCTCCCTTCGATGAAAATGTTGGAATATATTCCAATGAAATTTTCACAACAAGTATCTGCTCTCCCACCGGCACTCGAAGAAAATTCCTTTCCCCTTAGTCCACGTACCGGCAAGCTTCGTTTTCTTTATGTGGGAGGAGTGGGAAGCGTATATGATTTACGGCTTTTGGTCGAAAATATCAGGGAGGAAGAAGATTGTGAACTGACCATCTGCACACGAAAAAACGAATGGGAAGCAAATAAGAATTCATACTCCCGCTTTCTTTCCGGCAATATTATCATTGAGCACCGCTCCGGAGAATCCCTAAATCAACTGTTTGAGGAAGTGGACATAGCCGTGTATTTTCTCCGTCCACATACTTTGTGGAATTTTGCCATCGGGATCAAACTATTTGAATACCTTGCTCATCGCAAACCCATTCTTGCAGTGAAAGGTACAGCCGTTGGCAATTTTGTAGAAAAATATGATGTAGGCTGGAGTATCGAATATACCGCAGAGAAATTGAAACAAACAATCCGGACTATCTATGAAAACCCTGCCGAATTGGAAAGAAAAATTAACAATATTCAACAAATTATCCCGCAGCATACCTGGAAAGAACGTGCCCGTCAAGTAGAAAATGATTTGCTATGAAAATACTTTTACTCTCCGATCCCAACAGTTCCCATACTATCAAATGGGTCAAATCTCTTTCCCAAAAAGGGATAAATATATTGGTACTCGGTCTTTCCGAATGCAAGGTGTCAGATTATCAAAATTGCAAGAATGTAAGCATTCAAAATCTCGGAGTACCCGCCACACTGACAAAAAGCCGGAATAGTTATTTTTCCAAATTGATATATCTAAAATCGCTCCAAAAAGTAAAAAAACATATCCGCCATTTCAAACCGGATATAGTACACGCACATTATGCGACAAGCTATGGGCTACTGGGTGCTTTGAGCGGATTTCGACCCTTTGTTTTATCGGTCTGGGGAAGCGATGTCTTTTCTTTTCCCCGTAAATCAATATTTCATAAAGCAATTATCCAATATAATTTTCGCAAAGCGGATAAAATACTGTCCACCTCAAAGGCAATGGCTGATGAGATACAGAAATATTGTTCAAAGAAGGTCGAAGTGACTCCGTTTGGAATAGATCCGGAGAAATTTCAAAAATTTCCTGTTCAAACACTATTTGATGAGGATTCAATCGTGATAGGTACCATCAAATCTTTAGAAAAAGAATATGGTATCGAATACCTACTCAAGGCATTTGAAATTGCAATGCGAAAGTTACCCGGATTATCCTTACGCTTGTTGATCGTAGGAGGAGGAAGCTTGGAAAAAGAATTAAAAAAACTCACAAAAGAGCTTGCCATCGAAAAACAAACGCTTTTTGTTGGCAAAATTCCCTTTGATGAAGTTGCAAAATATCACAATATGATAGATATTTCGGTATTCCTATCTTTGAACGAAAGTTTTGGTGTCGCAGTGATTGAGGCAGGAGCTTGTGAAAAACCGGTTGTGGTATCAAATATTGGCGGCTTGCCCGAAGTCGTAGAAGATAATGTAGGAGGTTTCATTGTTCCTGCTATGAATCCCGCTGCTGCCGCCGGCAAGCTGATAAGATTGATTCAAGATGAAAAATTGAGAAGAGAAATGGGCAAAAATGCACGCAATAGAGTGAAACAAATGTACAACTGGAAAACAAACGTAGAGCAAATGATAAATATTTATCAACAAATATTGAGATTTCCCGTAAACCCAGATGAATAATTTCTACATTTGCAGTAAATTTTTGTAAATGAAAATACTTACTATCGTAGGGGCAAGACCCCAATTTATCAAAGCAGCTGCATTGAGTAGAGAGTTGGCAAAACACAATGACATTCAAGAAATAATCGTTCATACCGGACAACATTATGATACGAATATGTCGGATATTTTCTTTGAACAAATGGAAATACCAAAACCAGATTACAATCTTGCTGTCAATGGGCTTGGACACGGAGCTATGACAGGGCAGATGCTCGAGAAAATAGAAGAAGTATTGCACATCGAAAAACCGGATTGGGTATTGGTCTATGGAGATACCAATTCTACTATCGCCGGAGCACTTGCAGCAAAAAAAATGCATATTAAGCTTGCTCACGTCGAAGCCGGATTGCGTTCTTTCAATATGAAAATGCCGGAAGAAATAAACCGCATCTTGACCGACCGGATCTCCGATATTCTTTTTTGCCCCACAGACACTGCCGTCGAAAATCTGAAAAATGAAGGATATGATAATTTACCGGCAAAAATCGTAAAATCCGGTGATATTATGCAAGATGCCGCCGTATTTTATTCTTCACGAATGCAAAAACCTCAAATCCAACTTCCCCGCAAATTTGTTCTGGCAACGATTCATCGTGCTGAAAATACAGACAATCCCAAACGTTTGACAGCAATCTTCAAAGCATTGTGCGACATTGCCAAAAAAACTCCGGTAGTATTGCCTCTTCACCCACGAACAAAAAATATCATCCATAACTTGAAAATAAATACCGAATCCCTTCACATCACCGAACCACTTGGATATTTTGAAATTATTTATTTGCTCAATCATTGTGAAAAAGTATTTACCGATAGCGGTGGGATGCAAAAAGAAGCCTTCTTTTTTGCCAAACCTTGCATCACACTTCGCGATGAAACAGAATGGGTCGAATTGGTAAAAAACAACTTTAATGTCCTCGCAGGTGCTAACTATGATAAGATATTGCACTCTTTTGAGTCACACTCTTTTAACCCCGATTTTAACCTTAATCTGTATGGAGGCGGCAATGCCGCAAAACAAATAATAAAGGAATTGTTGAATATGAAATAAAATGAAGATTTGAAAAATCGCAATGTAAAATTGTAAACCAAACCTTCCATTCTTTTGAAGATGACAAGAAGTAACAAAAAATGAATATATTTCTCATCAATCATTATGCAGGCTCTCCTCGTATGGGG
>CAZLTF010000353.1:0-3857 GCA_964562195.1 uncultured Bacteroidales bacterium
TGATGCCCCAAAAAATGGGTAAATAATATGAGGGGATTAGTTGTAAAATGCTGAGAACGAGCAGTATAATTAGGCTTAGATTGGTGATAAATACGAGGGATGCAACAGGAATAATTTCCCATTGCGGTTTTTTGTTTTTGGAAGCCCACCGCGTACGTTGCCGGATAAATTCAGGAAGGCTTCTTTGGGCGAAAGTAGAAATGATCGCTTTCGGGGATTTTAAAAAACGGATGCTTTGAGCGCCAAATTTTTTTTTGATTTTTAACATTAAGAAGAGGTCGTCACCGGAGGTGAAATTGTCATTTTCGTATGCATTCACCTCTTCAAATGCTGCTTTTTGATAGATGAGATTGGCACCATTGCACATAAGGGGCATTTGTGCACCTATAGCTCCTGCCGTTACGCCGATCAGGCTCAAAAACTCAATGGATTGCAATTTCTCAAAGAAGTTTTTCTCTTCTACAAACTGAACCGGTCCGACAATCATTTTGGGCTGAAATTCAAGATAATACTTTACAATTTCACTCAACCATTCTTGACCGGCTATAGTGTCACCGTCGGTAGTGATGATCAACTCTCCGGCAGCAACTTTTACCGCTTGTGTGATTGCTGCTTTTTTGAAACTTTGCCGGATCGTCTGATTATCATTGTGTAAAACTTGTATGATCATATCCGGATTGTCTGCTTTAAATTGTTGGATGATTTCAAGCGTATTATCTTCAGAGTGGTCATCAATGCATATTATTTCATATAAATAGGAGGGGAATTCTTGTTTTTTGATACTATCAAGCAAGCGGGCTATATTTTTTTCCTCATTACGAACGGGAATAATGATGCTCAAAAAAATATTGAAATGCTTGCCCATCCTTTTTGTTGGCTTGGGAAGAGAATACCACGCCATAATGTACCTTGCAATAAGCAAAGCATAGAGTAGAAAGATAATTGCGAAAACATAAAAGACCATATCTAAATGATTGTTTCTTCTTTGATCATTTCTTTGCTGGGCATTCCTTTTTTCTTTCGAATAAACTTTAAGTGAAAGACAAAAAATGTTCCGAAAATAGCAGGTATCACGAGATTGATGATCCATATCACATAGGAGGCGGCGACGACATTGATTTTCATTAGCTCAATACCGGGCTGGAATGTAGTATAATATAGTTCGAAAAAGAATATCGAGACGACTCCTCTGATTCCCAACTCTGCCAAGGTTATTGTCGGGATTGCTGTCATCACAAAATAAAATACACCGGTCAATAACATTCCGTGAAAAAACGGAATATCAATCGAAAACATTCTCAATGAGAGATAAAACTGGAAAGAGAATACCGTAAAACGAAGGTAGCTTATAAATATGATGATACTAAGTTCATAGTAGGAATATTGGGAAACGACATCCACATAATAATTAATTTTTTTGAAACTTTTCTTAAAAATTTGATTGATTATTATTGGTAATGTATTGATATTGTAGAAGATAATGAATGAACTTGTCAGAATCAAAAATGCGACAGATAGGATTCCGGCAAATACGAGATTGGAATAATGATAAACATCAATATAATATATTTTGAGGAAAATGACGGTGGAGAGTATGCCCACAATAATTGTGGTAAATAATTGTCCCATACCACTCAAGATAGTAATAATCACAGCACGAATATGATTGGCTTTTTCGAGAATAAATATTCTACCGAACCATTCGCCCACACGGTTGGGGGAAAACATACTTACGGATATTCCCGAATAGACAGCTTGCGTAGCGTTCCAAAAAGAGATTTTTTCGATTTTTCCTATCAATAATCTCCATTTTAGGGTTTCCAACGCCCAATTGGCAGGCATCAAGACTAAAATCGGGATGAGATAGTATAGAAAATTATCAAATCTAATGGAATTTTCAAATGCATCAAATACTACTTCGAGTCTTTTATTTTTGAAAAGTTCAAGATATAGGAAGAAATATGTGGTCGTAAAAATAAGAACTCGAATAATTGTATTCGAATATTTATTATTTCTTACTTTTGCAATCCATTTCATATATAAAAAATTTGCAGAGCGAACGAATTATATTAGGCATCGACCCGGGCACCAATTTAATGGGCTATAGTATCATCCGCATCTCGGGTGCAAAGATACAATTAATTAAGTTTGGAGTAATAAATTTAAGCAAGTTGGAAAACCATGCACTTAAGCTGCGTTCAATATTTAAAGAGATAGACCTGATAATCAGGGATTACCATCCGGATGAGCTTGCTATTGAAGCGCCTTTTTATGGTAAAAATGTGCAGTCTATGCTGAAATTGGGACGTGCGCAAGGGGTAGCAATGGCTGCGGCACTCAATCGAGATATCCCGATCACGGAGTATTCTCCCAAGAAAGTGAAACAATCTATCACCGGCAAAGGAGCTGCGTCCAAAGAACAAGTAGCCGCTATGCTTCGCCATATCGTAGTTTTCAATCAAGAGCCTAAAAGCTTGGATGCAACGGATGCGCTTGCGGTCGCCGTATGTCATCATTTTCAGGGTGGCAAACAGAATGACGGAAAAAAATACAGCGGTTGGGGTAGTTTTGTAAAAAATAATCCGGATCGTCTCGGAAAATAAGAGCATGGGTGGAATGAAAAATCGAAACGTAAATTTATGAAGTCTTTTCTTGAAAATGGTTTACACTTTGTCTCACACGGAAGATTGAGTTTTTTGCCACTGTTTTTTGTATGGTTTTTTTATTCTTGCCAAAACGATAGTCGTCCCATAAGTTTTAGCGGGGAAATTCAGGGTACATACTACCAAATAAAATATTATGATAAGCAAAAACGGAATTTGCAAACTTCTATTGATTCCATTCTTCATCAATTTGATCTTACGGCTTCTCTTTGGGTGAAGAATTCATTGATATCGCGTATCAACAACAATGATACAGGTGTTTGCGTGAATGCAGATTTTATCAAGCTCTTTGAAGAATCCGAAAGAATCTACCGGCTTACAAACGGAGCATTTGATCCTTCCATCGGAGCTATAATAAACCTCTGGGGATTTGGTAGCCATAAACCACAAGGCGCTGACAAAGAGTGGATTGACAGTTTGAAACAGTTTTCTAAATTTGAAAATCTCAAACTGATCGGGAATCGGATTCATAAAAATGATATGCGGGTTCAATTTGATTTCAATGCTATTGCACAAGGATATTCGGTGGACCTTGTAGGAGCTTATCTCTACAGCCAAGGAATTCACAATTTTTTGATTGATATCGGAGGAGAATTGCTGGCTTCGGGATATAAATCCCAACATCAACCTTGGGTGATAGGAATAGAAAAACCACAAGAAGATGCTCTCTACGGCAAAGCTCTGCAAACAAAAGTGACATTGCACAATAAAGCAATCGCTACTTCGGGTAGCTATCGTAAATATTATGAAAAAAACGGCGTGAAATATTCTCATACCATTGATCCCAAAACAGGTTTCCCGGTGACACATCACTTATTAAGTGCTAGCGTTATCGCTCCGGATTGCACTTCCGCCGATGCGATTGCTACCGCTTTGATGGTGATGGGAACTGATAAGGCAATCGCTTTTACCAAACAACATCCCGAATATCAAGTATTTCTGATTAGTGATGATGAAAATGGGGGATATTCCGTTTTTTCTACGATAGGGGCTGCTGAAAATTAAAATCATTATCAAAACAATCTCCACCTCTGCTTTGCACCCGCCAAAGTACAAATGATCATGTGAAGTAGAGGATATTGACTTTCTCCATCAAACCGGAGGAGAACTTTTGTCTTGGTAACTGTTTTACATTTGTTTGATCTTTTCCATTAACTCTTCAATACTGCTGACATTCATTTTTTCTTTTATCCC
>CAZLTF010000354.1:0-2189 GCA_964562195.1 uncultured Bacteroidales bacterium
AAGACTTCTCTATGGAAATAGAAGTTAAAGAGAATCAAACGTTTGAAGATTTTTATACATCTATCTGTAGCTGTATGGAGCTAAAATCAAAAGTTTTTGCCTCCTTTGAGGTGTGTGATGATACATGGAATAAAAAAGGAACCACAATTTGGCTAAACAAAAGCTCTGCAAAAACCACAAAAAAGAAACTTTTGATTATGAAATCTGTGAAGATGCGTGATTTTGTGGATAAAGATGTCAAAATCATTTTCGAGTCCGATTTTCTACCGGCGACCTCATTGCACATCCAAGTAATCGATATTTATCCTGCAAAACAAAAAGTGGAATATCCGCATTGTGTCAACAAGGACGGTAATCTGATTTTGAACGATTTTAAGAACGAAATAATCTTGGATGAGAAAGGAGCAGACGAATTAAAGAGCAGTTTATTGAAAGATTTTGAAAATTTATTGGAAGATGACTTCGACGATTTGGGTGATTTTTAACAATTGAGCAATCGCTTTATTACTGATTTACAACAAGATACATCACATCCGGATTTATAAAAAATTAGTTATTAACAATAATACGATTTTTTATTAAGAATTCTTCTAAATGATAAAATTGTTTGTAATTTTACCGATGATTTATAATTGATTTTCAGAGTATATGGAAACAACATCTAAGACACCTCCATTTGAGGTAGTAGAAAACATTCTGAGAGAATACCTTGAGAAAAAAGGACATCGAAAGACTCCTGAGAGATTCACCATACTCAAGGAGATATATTCTCTGGAAGGACATTTTGATATCGAGACATTATATCTCCGGATGAAAAACAATAAATACAGGGTAAGTAGAGCGACGCTATACAATACTACCGAGTTGCTGCTGGACTGTAATCTTATCGTGAAACACCAATTTGGACATCACAGCGCCCAATATGAAAAATCTTTCCAATACGGTCAACACGATCATTTCATCGATACGGAGACGGGCGAAGTATCCGAATTTTGGGATCCGCGATTGGATAAAATAAAAAAATACGTTGAGGAAACGCTAAAAGTCAAAATCACAAACCACTCGCTGGTGTTTTACGGAAAAAAATTATCCTAAGTCCTCAAAAAAGAAAACAATGAAAGTAGATGTACTCTTAGGCTTGCAATGGGGAGACGAAGGGAAAGGAAAAATCGTGGATGTGCTCGCTCCGCAATATGATATTGTAGCACGCTTTCAGGGCGGACCCAATGCCGGACACACAATCATTTTTGATGATAAAAAATTTGTTTTACACACCATTCCTTCCGGCATCTTCTACAAGGATATCATCAATGTGATTGGCAATGGAGTCATCATTGATCCGTATAGTATAATGTTGGAGATCAACAATTTGGAAAGTTATGGATTTGATGTAAGAGCAAATCTTCTTATCTCTCGAAGAGCACATCTGATACTTCCTTCACATCGTTTATTGGATGCATTCAATGAAAAGCAAAAAGGAAAAGAGAAGATAGGCTCCACCTTAAAAGGAATTGGACCTACCTATACCGATAAGACTGGAAGAAACGGACTTCGAATCGGAGATATGGAATCCCAAGATTTCAAAACGCGCTACCTGTACGCAAAAAGAAGGCATTTGGAGTTTTTTGACAATCACAACTTCGATTATAGAAGCGTCAAAATTGATGGACTTTTCTATGAAGAATACGAAAAAAGATGGTTTGAATCTATCGAAATACTCAAATCATTTCAATTTGTCAATAGTGAATATTACCTGAATAATAGTCTATCACAAGGGAAAAATATCCTTGCGGAAGGGGCACAGGGAAGTATGTTGGATGTAGAGTTTGGCACCTATCCATTTGTCACATCCTCCAACACCACGATTGGAGGAGTAGCGACCGGATTGGGTATTCCTCCTCAGAAGATCGACCGCATATTTGGGATTTTCAAAGCCTATACGACACGGGTTGGCAATGGACCTTTTCCTACTGAACTTTTTGATGAGGACGGCGAGCAAATGCGAAAAACCGGACAAGAATTCGGTGCAACAACCGGAAGACCAAGACGTTGTGGATGGCTTGACCTCGTAGCTCTGAGATATGCAGTTATGCTCAACGGAGTCACCGACTTATTTATGATGAAGGTAGATGTATTAAATGGATTTGAAAAAATAAAACTTTCCAAACAATATACAATTTCGGATATGA
>CAZLTF010000355.1:0-2050 GCA_964562195.1 uncultured Bacteroidales bacterium
ATATTAAAAATTTAATAACAAACATTATAGACTCATTGAAATATTATATTTTTGAGAAAAGAATTAAATATTCAATGGGGTATAGTAAAAATAATCAAATAACCAGGATTATATTTGTCTGTAAAGGTAATATATGTCGAAGTGCATTTGCAGAAGCAAGATTCAAAAAATATTTGATTTCTGAAACTATTTGTGTTGATTCATGTGGGGTTGATGTTGATCAAGGTTATTATCCGCCAGTCGATTCAGCCAAAGTAGCTGAGGAATTTTCATGTAATATCGCCAAAAGGCGCGCTAAGGGACTGGTCGAGTTCAAGTTTAGCCAATCTGATCTCATACTTCCCGTCGAGTTTTGGCAGTACAAAAAGCTAGTAGCTCTCTATCCAGACTTAAAAAATAATATTTTTCTTCTTAGATCGTTTGCCCCTTTTCCTTATAACTTGTTTTGTAACATACCCGATCCGTATGGCTGGGGCATCGGTGCATTCCGCAGATGTTATAAACTTATTGATGTTTGTTTGTTAAGATTAGCTCGTAAATATTCGAATGCCAGCATCAATTGTTAAACAATATCTTGCCCGCTTTCTTGACCTAACAGGCTATTTCAGTTATAGGCAACGGGTAATAACAAAAAGAAATACTGCCCTAATTCTAATGTATCATCGGGTTTTGTCAGCTTCCTCCTGTTCTTCTGTGCCTGTTCAATCAGGTATGTATGTTACGCCTAAAAGTCTAAGGAATCATCTTTCTTATCTCCAAAAACATTACAATATAATCTCAATGCATGAACTCATAGAGCGTATAGAGACAAGAATATCCATTGCCAGATGTTGTGTCATTACTTTCGACGATGGGTGGAAGGATAATTATGATTATGCTTTTCCGCTGTTTCGTGAGTTTGGTATCCCTTTTACAATTTTTCTTGCAACGGAGTACGTTGGTACAACTAACTGGTTTTGGCCTGAAGAAGTCGCTTGGTGTCTCACTCGTTATTATGAAAACATGGATAATGCTTTATTGCCCAAGGGAATTGGCGAGCTACTAAAAAAGTTCCATATGGGGAATGCAGGTGTTGAAGAATTGATAGAGCAACTTATTGAATCATTGAAATACTATTCACCTGAAGAAAGAGATGAGATAGTACAGGAATGCAGGAGCATCAGGAGGCAAATTTTCTCTGCTGAGAATGAAGGAAGGTTAATCTTAAATTGGGAAGAAATCTCAGAAATGAATGAAAGCCGACTCGTGAGTTTTGGTTCTCATACCGCCTCGCACGTGATGCTGGATCAGGTTCAGCCAAATGAGTTGCTTCGTCAACTTTGTGAGTCGATGGAATGTCTGAAAAAGAAAATCTCTGAACCATTAATGTGTCTCGCTTATCCAAATGGTAATTATACGCCTAATGTTATACATACGTTATCTGCATTTGGTTACCGTGCTGCTGTTACAACAAAACGTGGATTTGTTCAAATTGATTCTCCGCTATACGAATTGCCTCGTTTTGCCATCCATGATGATGTTAGCCATTCTCAAAGCCTATTTAAATGGAGACTCTTTGTAAGATGAAAATTGACAATGAGCCATTGAGAGTACTAGTAACAGAGGGAGAAAATAGATCTTCTCTTGCTGTCACGCGTTCTCTTGGCCGTCATGGCATTAAGGTGTTTGTAACGGGAAAGAGAAAAAACAACCTTGCATCTTGTTCTCGTTATTGTCACAAAGGGTATGTCGTACCATCTCCGGAAAAGGAAGGTGAAGCATTCGTTTCGGCGATTCAAGATATTGTTTCAAGACAACATATTGATGTGCTGTTTCCCATGACGGAGCCATCCATTTTGCTACTTGCTGAGAAAAGGAGTTTTTTCCCTGATAATCTTAAAATGGGTTGCCCTGAAGTGGGAAAGATACGAAAAATTTATGATAAGTATTTTTTATTCCAACTTGCTCAACGTCTTGATGTTCCAATTCCCAAAACAATATTTATTAAAGATCTTGATGATTTTTTTGTCCAAAAGAGCAAAGTTACTTTTTTTCCAGTAGTAGTCAAACC
>CAZLTF010000356.1:0-2167 GCA_964562195.1 uncultured Bacteroidales bacterium
CCGTCACTATCTTAAACCACTCTCCTCGCGGAATATGCTCTGTCCCTTCAAACATCAGATGCTCAAAAAAGTGAGCAAAACCCGTACGTTCGGGATCCTCATCCTTCGCTCCTACATGGTACATCACCCCTACGGTAACGACCGGAGCACTATTATCCTGTTGAAGAATGACATGCAAACCATTGCTCAAGTCATATTCTTCAAAATTTACTTTTTGAGCTTGTAGAACGGTGATTGTAAACAAAAGCAGTACCATTCCAATAAATATATTCCGCATAATTATATTTTTTTATTACACGGCAAAAGTAGTGAAATGTTGTATTGACAGAAAAGAAATAATTTATAAATTCAATGCTTGAAAAAAATCGTCGATGCAAACATACAAATACCCATAATCAGTGTCAATAATCCATGCAAAAAAAATTGTTAATTTATTGTGCATTATTGATATACTATTTAGAGCAAATTAAATTGTTACTTTCGATTTTATGTATACCTTTGCCCTCTGATTTAAAAATAAATTTTAACTTTTTAAATATTTAAAAATATGAAAAAAATCACTATTTTAACGGCAATGATGTTGTTCTCCATCGCATTCACCTTTGGACAAACAACCATTAGACTCGAGGAGTTTAATAGTACTTCGGGCTGGTCTTTGGACTATACTTTTGATGACGGAGGACATGATTATTGCAAAAGAGCACAAAATTTTAACGGTCTTTCGGGATATGCAATGGAAGACGGCAGCAACTATTTTATCGGTGCCGAAGATACCAAAAACGGAGACGGAGGCGATCCTGCAGACGGTATCGTCACTTTGACACTTGATCAGATTGACATATCCGGCTATTCCTCACTCAGCATCTCTTTGGATGCTTCGGCAAACCTTTCAAACAAATATGATGAAAGGAGTTTATCTAATGGAGATTACTTTGATCTGCAAATCAGTATTGACGGAGGAGCATTTTTTACCATCGGGTCTTTTTGTTCTCCTTCGGGAAGCAATCATCATTTATTTGATGACACCAATCTGAACGGAATCGGAGGAGAAGCCGGAGAGACAGAATTAAACAAAACCATTCAGAATTTTTCATACAGTATTTCGGGAACAGGTTCGACTTTGGATGTCAAAGCTGTCTTTAGGTTTGAAGGAGGAAGTGAGGAAATTGCTTTTGACAATATCAAGGTTGAAGGCACTTCCGCCAGCGGAAACAATCCACCGGTAATCAGCAACGTATCCAATGACCCAAGCACAGATATCACTTCTTCGACAAGCGTATCAGTTTCCGCCGATGTTACCGATAGCGATGGAACTGTCGCCGGTGTCGAATTGCATTGGGGAACAGCCTCAGGCTCATTGGGAAACACGATTTCGATGTCCAACACAGGAAGCGACACCTATGAAACAGATTCGGACATTCCCGCACAAGCCGACGGCACGACCGTATATTACGAAGTGTATGCCATTGACGATGATTCGGATGATAATACAAGTTCTGAATACAACTATACGGTAAATGATCCCGCAAGCACCACTCTGGACTATACAGAAAACTTTACCGGCGATCTGGGAGACTGCTACACATACAGTGTTGCCGGAAGCACAAAAGCTTGGGCGTATCATAGTGGAGATTATGCCGAAATGAATGGATACAATTCCGGTGAAACGGAAGAAGATTGGTTGATTTTACCGGCTATCAATTTCGATAACTATTCTAATGAAGCTATGACTTTTGATACCAAATGGAAGTATGGTGCCAATGATGATGCTACTCATTATTTCAAACTGTATTATTCTTCCAATTATGCCGGCTTGGGAGATCCTTCTTCGGCTACTTGGACAGAATTGAGTTTCGCCGTAGGCGGATCAGACACTTGGACAACATCAGGCAGTATTGACCTGTCAAGCATCTCAGGAACAAGTGTTTATATTGCATTTAAATATTATTATGAAGACAATTATCGTCGCTGGGATGTGGACAATATCTCCATCACACAAGGAATACAACCCTTGGATGCTGAATTTTCCGCCGACGTTACCACTATTATGATCGGTGGCACCGTAAACTTCACCGATGCTACCTCCGGCGGTGTAGCTCCTTACCTCTATTCTTGGGACTTGGATGGTGACGGCACAGAAGACGATGATATTCAAAACCCTTCATAT
>CAZLTF010000357.1:0-15450 GCA_964562195.1 uncultured Bacteroidales bacterium
AAATTCACGATCTCAGGCATGCTTAGTACGAACAGTTTAAAGAACGCGAAGAAGAATACCACTGAAAAAAATTAGAACTCTGCGAACGCATCGAAGAAGAAGTAAAAAAAGAATGGAACTCCTTCAAAGATTGGAACAAACAAGGTGAACTTATCAACGAAATATTCAACGAATGGAAAACACTCGGCAGAGCACCCAAAGAAGTAAACGATCAAGTCTGGGAACGTTTCAGAAACTCAATTGATCTTTTTTACCAAAACAAAAAAGAATATTTCAATAAAGTCAAAACAGAGCAAAAAGACAATCTGAACAAAAAAGTGGAACTTTGTGTCCAAGCAGAAGCATTGCAAGACAGTACCGACTGGAAACATACCACAAAAGCACTCATCGACCTCCAAAAAAAATGGAAAGAAACCGGTAGCGTACCCCGCAAACATTCAGAGAAAATCTGGAAACGTTTCAGGGCTGCTTGTGACATCTTCTTCAATAACAAAGCCGAGCATTTCGCCGGTATGGGCGACAGCCAACAAGAAAACCTTAAAGCAAAACAAGCCATCATCGAACGATTGAAATCTTTTGATTCGAAAAACTCAAAAGAAAGCATCAATATGCTGAAAGAAATTCAAAAAGAATGGTCAGACATCGGTCACGTACCCTATAAAATCAAGGATACCATCTATCAAGAATATCGAGACCTCCTCAATAATATTTATGACAAATTGAATGTGTCCCGTCAAGAAATGGCAAATCAAAATTTCAAAGAACGTTTTGAACAAATGGCAGATACCGCACACGGCAAACAGGATATCAAAAAAGAAAGAAGATTTTTGGTCAATAAACTTCGCCAGATGGAAGACGATATCAAAGTATGGGAAAACAACCTTGGATTTTTCTCCCGCAGCAAAGGAGCTCAAAAAATGAAAGAAGAATTTGAAAAGAAAATCCAACGAGCCAAAAAAGACGTCGATGGTCTCAAAGAACGCATCCGGATACTGAGCAACCTTTCATAGCATACGATAATGAATATTAATCCAAGAGGAGCTAAACCGATTAGCTCCTTTTTTTTTGCAAAATCAATTTCATTGCAATATTGATCAAACAAAAACAAACACGACAACTCACCACCACTGGACAATCCCAAAAAACAAAGAATCATTATGTCTATACAACTTTTTTTGTAAAATAGAGTCTTCCTAATATAATTGGAAAAACGTTTACTATGAAAAAAGTGTTTTCTTATGGGTTCTTTACAATTCTGATTGTGTTGAGTCTGATTATTTCCAATATTGATTTCAATCTCTTGAATATTCACTCTTATATTCCACTGGAAACACCGGAGAGTCATACATATATGCAACGCGCCTATCCCGGAGCATACATACCCGAGTACAGCTATTTCAAAGCATTGGATTTTGCAAAAGAAAAACGCAAAAAATCAGGAAGCAAAGATGAAGACTGGGTCTTGGCAGGACCTCAAAATATCGGTGGTAGAATCACAGATATCGAGATTGCCAACGAAAAAATATA
Organism: uncultured Bacteroidales bacterium; assembly: GCA_964562195.1. GTDB lineage: Bacteria > Bacteroidota > Bacteroidia > Bacteroidales > S143-32 > S143-32. The sequence continues at coordinate 1,528 of CAZLTF010000357.1, forward strand.
TATCGCCGCCGCCTCGGGAGGCATTTTTGTTTCGGACAATGAAGGACTCAGCTGGACAGCAATCTTTGATAACGAAACCACACTGGCAATAGGCGATATAGCGATCGCCCCCTCCAACCCTGATGTCATATATGCCGGTACGGGTGAAGCCAACCCCGGCGGAGGCTCGGAAACCTATTTCGGCAATGGCATTTACCGCTCAAACGACGGAGGTATAAACTGGAATCACATAGGACTTGATCACAGCTTCTTTATTGGCAAAATACTTGTACACCCTTCGGATGAAAACACGCTGTATGTCGCTGCGATGGGCAAACTCTACGGCACCAATCCCGATAGAGGAGTTTACAAAACCACAGACGGCGGGCAAAGTTGGGAACAAATACTCTATGTCTCCGACTCCACAGGTGCTATCGATCTGGTCATGAATCCCAACAATCCGCAAGAGCTTTATGCCGCAATGTGGCAACGTGTCCGGCATCCAAATATCAGAAACTACGGAGGACAAACATCCGGAATTTACAAAACAACCGACAGTGGTCAGACATGGGAAGAACTAAGCAACGGTCTGCCCGCCAATCCGGATGACAAAGGGAGAATCGGTCTTGCCATATCACAACAAAATCCGGCTACCCTTTTTGCTATCTATGCCGACCGCATCGGTTATCTCAAAGGAATCTACAAGTCTTCCGACAATGGTAGCTCTTGGACAAGTCTTGATACTTACTACATCAATGATATGTATTCATCATACGGATGGTGGTTTGGACATATCTGGGTTTCACCCGAAAATCAAAATCTACTTTTCACCGGTGGTCTGCCACTCTATAAATCCACCAATGGCGGAAACTCTTGGATACAATCTACCGGATGGAACACACATGTAGATCAACATGCAATGTATTTTGATACGGAAAACAATAAAATATATCTCGGCAATGATGGTGGCTTATTTGTTTCTACCGACAATGGAAACTCATGGACAAAATTTAACAATCTGCCCATCACCCAGTTTTATACCTGCCACAATAGCGGATTGTATGAACCCATGTTTTATGGCGGAGCACAAGACAACGGGACTTTGAAAGGCAATAGCAACGACTGGGAAGCAATCTACGGAGGGGATGGATTTGTCGTATTGACAAGACCGGACAATCCGGATGTAATATATGCCGAATATCAATATGGGAATCTTGTAAAATCAACGAATGGAGGCTTGTCTTTTGAAGATGCTACCTACGGTATTGGATATACAGACCGGAAAAACTGGGAAATGCCCGTCGTCTTTGACCCCAACAATCCTGATATCATGTATTGTGGCACACAAAAACTCTACCGTTCTACCGATGGAGCTGACAGCTGGACAGCTATCAGTGAAGATCTTACCGACGGCGAAGGCGCTGGAAATTTGGTCTTCCATACGATTACATCCATCGCCGTTTCTCCCTTTGACCCAAACCTTATCTTCGTAGGTACGGACGATGGCAATCTTCATTATACCGATAACCTCGGAACAAGCTGGAATGACATATCAGAAGGACTTCCCAAGCGTTGGGTCACTTCTATCATAAACGATATTGAATCCGAAAATATGATTTACGTAAGTCTATCCGGATACCGTTACGATGACAATACCGCACATATTTTCAAATCTGCCGACAATGGAAATACGTGGACCGATTTTTCCGAAGGAATGCCCGATATTCCTGTCAATGATTTGCTGATGTTGCCTATTCCCCTCAAAGGTGACGGAGCTTTCTTTGCTGCTACGGACATCGGCATTTTTCAAAAAAACGGAGCATCTTCACCGTGGACATATTCCGAATCCAACTTGCCAGTCGTAGTGAATGACCTGTATTTTTTTAACGAAAAAGTTAGCATCGCAACTTTCGGACGTTCAATGTATTATTTCCCTTATCTGCTAAGTAACACAAACAGCAATGCTATCGACCCTCTTGCTCTGAATATTTTTCCCAATCCCGTCCGTCAAAACTTGCACATAAAACTTAATTACCTAAAACCTCAACGCATCGTAGCTCAATTGTTGGATATTAATGGCAAAATACTACAAAATCTTTATACGGGAATGAGTGAAAACATTCCTGTGTTGAACCTATCTCCTACCAAAGCAGGTACCTATTTCATAAAAATCCGTTTGCCGGATACCGGACGGTATATCATTCGGAAAATAGTGAAAATTTGATCTTTTATGCATCATAATTTTATATACTTTTACAATAAATAAATAAAATTGTCAAAATGAAAACGATCTACAAAACAAGCCTGACAGTGATACTGACAATCGGTATTGCAGCATTTTTTTATAATAAAAATACAGCATTAACGGAGCGGGATATCTACGAAGATTATCTTGCACAAGAATACCGAAAAATAGCCGGCACGATGACTCCGGAAATAGACAATCCCGAGATGGCAGCCTTGCAGGACTTCTACATGACAATCAATCCCGAAACGAAGGAAGTTCCTCGTTTGCAGCTACTTAAATCTTGGATTAAATCCAAAAAAGCATACAAATCAACTCAAGACGATATCGATTGGAACTTTGTTCCGACCTATATGGGAGGGCGTGTCCGGACGATTATGTGGGATCCCAATGATGCCAATCACAACCGGATTTTTGCCGGCAGCGTGACCGGAGGACTTTGGAAAAATAATGACATTATGAATTTCAGCTCCCCATGGGAGAATATCAATGATTTTATGCCTTCATTGAGCATCAGCTCATTGACTTATGATCCCAATAATACGCAGATTTTTTATGCCGGTACAGGTGAGGCACAGACCGCACGTGTGATCTACAGGGAATCCGGTGGAATCGGCATCGGAATATGGAAGTCTCCCGACGGCGGCAGCACATGGGAGCTATTACCTTCTACTTCGGAATTTAAATATATTACCGATATTCGCGTACGCAATGAAAACGGCACGAGCGTCATCTATGCAGGAGTCGTCTCTGGCATCTACCATGGTGAACATCAGAGCCAACCTTCCGAAGGTCTTTACCGCTCGACAGACGAAGGAGCTACATGGACGCAAGTATTGCCCATTCATTCGGGAGGCAAACCCTTTGCGCCGGCAGATATTGAAATTGCTGCCAATGGTAGAATATTTGTCGGCACGATGAAAAATGAAGATGGAGATGGCGGTGCTACCATCTTATTTTCAGATACCGGACTTCCCGGAAGCTGGACAGTCTATGATGACTACGAGGCAATCATTCAAGGAAGTAGCGGAAATAATATTCCGGGCAGGGTAATATTGGCAGCAGCACCCTCAGATTCCAATCGTATATATGCACTCATCGGAGCAGGTTATATAAATCCTTCTACAGGCTTCAATTATGCCTTCGGCAGGAATATCCTGAAATCTGTCAACAATGGTGCATCTTGGACAGAAACCAATATGCCACCTGCCGGTGGAAATGGCTTTGCATCCTTGTCTTGGCACGCTTTCGCTGCAAGCGTAAGTCCTACCGATCCGGATGTTCTGTTTGTAGGCGGTCTTGATATGTGGAGATCCAACAGTGCCGGCAATTCATGGTCTAAACTGTCGGATTGGGTGGATATGTATTATGGTGGCGGTGATGAATATGTTCATGGAGATCAGCATTGTGAGATTTTTAATCCTACCAATCCCAATGAAATGGTACTTTCTACGGATGGAGGTGTTTTTATTACCAACAATCCGTTTGACAATAATGTAGTCTTTGAAGAACGAAGCAAGGGGCTAGACAACCTTCTATTTTACACCTGTGACATATTCAATGGAAGCGGCTCTGTCAATTACTTAGGTGGTCTTCAAGATAATGGTACGCTACGATATACAGGTTCACCCTTGACATTGTATGAAATGGTTTCCGGTGGTGACGGAGCATATTGCTTCTTTGATATGCTGATGCAAAATTCTTTTATTACTTCGGTATATTACAATAGGTGGTACACTTTCGAAAATGGATTCAATTATGATTATTCCGATTTTGGAAGCGGTGTTTTTATCAATCCCACAGATTATGACAAACTCAATCATATTCTTTATGCCAATGCTTGTAGTTTTTCGGGAAATATGAACAATCAACTCTTACGCATCAAGAATATTCCGTCTCTAAACAATAATTCTTACATCACTCTCAATACGGATCTGGATGTTTACTTCTCACATATCCGGGTTTCACCCCATTCTCCTTCCAATCATACCACTCTTTTTGTAGGTTCACAAAATGGTAAACTTTTTAAGATTACGAATGCCGAAAGCACTCCCGTAACATCAGAGATAGGCTCAGATCTTTTCCCTACAGCATATATTTCCTCCATTGCCGTAGGAGGTTCGGAAGATACGCTCTTGGTTACGTTTTCCAATTATGGCGTGCCTTCCGTCTGGCAAACTTATGACGGGGGAGCTGCTTGGACAGACATCTCCGAAGGTCTCCCCGATATGCCGGTGCGCTGGGCTATCTATCACCCCGAAACATCAAAAAATATAATGCTCGCTACGGAAATTGGAATCTGGAAATCCATCGATGGTACGTCTTGGCAACAAGATCAAAATTTTCCCAATGTAAGGGTTGATATGATAAAAGTGAGAGCTACCGACAATATGGTCTTGGCGGCTTCGCACGGAAGAGGATTGATAAATGGGGTGTGGCATCCTACATTTGTTGGCATTGAAAACCACGAGCATAAATCATATACGGTATTTCCCAATCCCGTCCGGGATCAACTTCATATACAAGGAGAAGTGCGTGGAGCGAATATTAGCATCTTTGATATGCAAGGAAAAAGAGTATTGCAATCTACTGAAAACAATATAAATGTTAGTACATTAGCCTCCGGCGAATACCTTGTCAAAATCAAATTCAAAAAGCACGTCTATACTACCAAAATATTGAAAAAATAAAGAGGATAAAAAAAGTAAGGACTCATATCGCATCGCTACAACCGCCTACCCTTGCTACCTTCCAGTCCTGGGGGAGTTCAGCGGGAGCTGATCGTATGAGCCTTACCGACCGCAAAAGTACTACATTTTTCTATTTTGCAAATATTTTTCTGCAATTTATCACTCTTTTTTTGTTTCACCCTGTATCCGCAAGTATGCCCGTTGCAAAACGAAGCAGTTCAAAAAGTGATGGGAACGAAATATTGATTATTATTTCCTGACAAATAGTATTATAAGGTCTGCTGAAAATCACAGAAGTGTCTTCATTTATTAATTTGTAAGAAGACAATGTTTATATATTTCAAACTGAACGAGTTAATAATGAAAACACCTTCTTTTTAGACTGGACTCATTGCTGATACATCTGCGTAATTTATTCATTTTCGGACATTTGAGAGATTTTCAGCATACCCAATTATTGTGGTGATCAGAATGAATATTTCATTACTTTTGTAGCGTTCTTTTTCGCATCCGACAGATCGTTAGAGAAATGGTCTTGGTCGTTGCATTTATGTTTATTTCGGTTTTTGAGAACACGTATTATTTTGGCGAAGCCGAACATTTTTTTATAAATCGTAAAATATATTGTGATATGAAAAAAAGAAATACAATCATAAGTATCTTTCTTCTAATGCTATATTCAGTCTCGGCACAGGAATTTACAGACATCGAGGTAGATAGTGATATTGACAAGGTACAACCGATGAGCGGAATTGTATTCTGGCGTGGTGACAATACCGATACCGACAAAATTTCACTTGAATTTTCATATATGCTGTTTGATCAAGTGGTGATTGATAGTGCCGTTTATGATTGGACGATAGTAGAAAATTATCTGGATGATATTGCCGCGCGCGGACATCAAGCGATTTTTCGTTTTAGATATGTGTATGTGGGCGAGGAGACTTCTGTCCCGGAATATATCAAAGCACGTCCGGATTATAATGAAACCGAAGGAATCTCGGAGGGTGAAGTGACTTGGTTTCCGGACTGGACAAATGAAGAATTGCAACGGTTCTCATTGGAGTTTTATACAAAATTTGCAGAAAAATATGATTCTGATCCCCGTTTGGCATTTATTCAGGTGGGCTTCGGATTGTGGGGAGAATATCATATCTATGACGGCCCGTTTGAATTAGGAGTAACTTTCCCTTCCAAAGAATTTCAAACGGATTTTTTTCATCACCTCGACACTACTTTTGTTGAAACTCCTTTTAGCATCTCCATTGATGCTGCCGACGACACGTACTCACCGATGCAAGAAGATGAAGACTTATTAAATATTCATTTTGGACTATTTGACGATTCTTTTATGCACGAGGAATTTGGTGGTAGCAATACAGAAAACTGGAATTTTTTTGATCGGAATCGGTACTTGCACAGTCCGGCAGGTGGAGAATTTAGCTATTATACAGCCTATGACCAAGCACACGTATTGGACTATCCGGATGGTCCCTATGGACAGCCTTTTGAATATTATGCCGGCGATTTTCATATCAGCTATATTATTGGCAATGACCAGCCCCAATATCAAACAATGTCTCGTATTGAAGATGCCGGTTTTGCTTGTGGTTATAAATTTAAGATTGTTTCTTTGAAGACAAATGCAGATTCGGCTGTCGCCATCCTCAAAAATGTGGGCATTGCTCCTATTTATTACGATGCTTATTTGACTTTGGATGGCATACGCTCACCCGTATCTCTGAAATTATTGCCACCGGAAGAAGAGATTATATGCCCTGTCGCGCACGGCGGAACTAATCCCGAAATAAAAATTGAATCCGACCGCCTCGTCGAAGGACAGGAAATTCAATATCTGGGAACAATCAACCAGTTGGATATTCAGGATATTACTTCGCAAAATATTTATTATCAATTATTTCCATCTATTTTACCGCAGGGAGAAAAAATAAAAATACTGCCTCTCAGTTCAACTACCCAAAGCGTAAATATTGAAATTTACAATCTTTCCGGACAATGTATCCGGCGTATGAACAAGCAATCTTTACCCATAGAAATGAATATCTTTTTTCTCACTAAATCAATGTATCTTGTTAAAGTTTACGATGAAGACCAAAGAGAAAATGTGTTTAAAATACTTGTTCAATAGTAGATTATTTGACGATCAAGACAAACAAATTGTTATACAGTCGCCTAATAGGATCTGCTGATAATCTCAGAACCACCTGTTTTTTTTAAGAATAAAATAAATGCAGGACTTTTTGGAAAAAGCTCTGATTTCTCTTGTATTTTATTATTGAAATATTTACGCAATTCATTTTCTTTCACGTGTTTGAGAATTTTTCAACAGAGCCTACATAAATCATCATATAGAAGATTAATATTTTTGTAAAATGATCTCCATTTGTTTATCAAAAATATGTAAAACGATTGCAAAAACAATATATCCACCTCTCCCGGAAAGACAAAACCATTCCCAAACCGGTATGCTGTGCTTGGGATTTTGAACAAAGATTACCCTCAAAGAAACCATTGGCATTTTGCCAAATTGTCCGTACAAAAAACCATTCTATCCCATTCAAATAGCGCAAGTTAGAAAGTAATCTGTTTATCCGTCTCCGGATTATTTCGCAATATCTCTAATACCGCAAACTAACCCCCGGATTTACTTCTATCATCTCCCCGTTTTCCAATTCGGCTTTGAGAACATAGAGGTAATTGGTACCTTTTTTGACTTTAAGGTCGATATATTTCACGGCTTTACCGGAGGCAAACGATTTCTTAAGCATCAATTTACTTTTTCCATATTTTTTATATAGTCTGTACCTTTTAACTGCTTTGCCTGGAATAGGATCCCACGAAATTTCTATGCCATTTTTTGCTCTACGCAGGTTCAATATAACATGAAACTTAATCTTATCCTTTTTCACAACGATCGAACTTTTTAGCTCACTCTTCTTCCCCTTATAACCCACTCCCTCAATGGCATAAGTATATATTCCTGCAGGACGCAAAACGCTGTCAATATAATAATTTTTTCCAACGCTTTTGGGGGTGAGCAAAGTCGTAACATTATCCGAATCAGTGAGATAAACATTGTAGGCAAAGGTCATTCCCTCTTTAGGCTTTTGCCAAACCAACTTTGTATATTCCCCTTGGCGGAAATGATCAATAGTGGAGGGAGGAAACACTTTCTCGTGTTCAAGAAAATGAAATTTCAAAGTATCCGAGTATGTACTTTCCAAGAAAGCATCATTGACATGGGTAACACAATATTCCACGTCCAAGACTTCTTTGAGGATATCCGAATTGTCAACAAACTCAATATCAGTCGAATCGTTTAAGACAAGCTCTGTGATTTGCTGAAAACCGGTTTCTTTATCCGTTTTACGGAATACCTTATAAGATTTTACAGGATTGGGATTTCGCCATTTGAGGATGATTGCTTCTTCTTTTCTCTTTCCAATAAAATTGAGCGGAGCTATAGGCTTGTCGCCAAAGGTCGGAATGACCGGTATGCGTACCGAAGGTAGCAATTCGCCAAAATAATCGATGGGTTTGATAAAATAAAACCAAGCTTCATTGGCAATATCCACATAGTCAATATATTCGGAAGATTGAGCAGGCAAATCCATAATCTTAATATAGCCCGTGTCATACTTCTTGCTGCGGTATAATTCGATAGATTTTAGTGTTTTATCGTAATTAAATTCCCAGCTGAGTTTTACTCCTTTGTGTTTGGGAAGGCTTACCGCATTGAAAAACCGGAGTTTTGGACGAGGCAACACATCATAATTGTGTCCAAATGCGATAGCAGATTCTACCTTTTTATTATGCAAAGTCAATTGTAGTTTGTAGAGGTAAATCCCCTTTTCGACAAGAGTGGTATCAATCATCACAAAAAGGCTGGTATCCACTAAGGAATTATCTTGATAGTGAAAGGTTTTTAACGGTTTGAAAATCCCATCTTTGACCGAAGCACGAAGGATAGTAAAGTCCATACTATCAAGCTTTTGTGGATATGACCATGTGATATCCGGCTGTTGGCTTTCACTCCGGCTTTCCTTGACACTCAGGCTTTGTCCTATACTAAGATAAGGGATGAATAAGATTAAGAGAAATTGTATATTTTTCATTTTAAATATTTTTTTTATTAGCACAGAATTTTTATTCATTATGAAAACTATTTTGAGGTATCTTCTTCTTTGCTTCTACTGATTTTCATTATTGATGAGAAGGACAAGTACCATTTAATTTCAATTCGGCTTGGACTTTGCTATTAGCTCCGCTGGCAAGCTGCAATTTTTGCATCACACCTATTTTGCCTTTCAAGCCACAAGCGTCAACTTTTACCTTTACCATTCCACATGCGTCAAAATAGATTCCCAGATTTTTTTTATATCCTCCTTTGAGTCTGGCAAAAGCCTCTCCATCAGCACCGGCGTAACAGTCGAGTGGAGGCGGAAAATAGTATCCACCCTTACCGTATGCATAAGCATAGCCACCCAAAGTAAATTCGGGATGTTGATAATCGAAATACACAAAGACTCCGGCACTCGCTTTTATGGCTACCTCAATAGGTGGTGACAGCGGAATCCAAAAATGCTTATTTATCAAAGGTCTTTGGGCAATCACATAAAAACCATGCATTCCTCGACTAAAATCCGGTGGATTATCATCATAATTTTGCAAAAACCTTGCGGAAACAGGATTCAAGTCCTTGCTGTAAACTCCCATAATAAAACCACCATCGTAATCTTGTGCGTTATAAGTGATATTGGCTGCCAAAGCAAAATAAAATCCGGAAGGATCAAAACGGGATTCCATGTTCCCGCTATTTACGGATGCAAATCCCATCTCCAGACGTTCGGTAATTATGAGAGTGCCAACCAATGCCATATCATCAAACAAATATACCATCTTCAATTTTCCAAGTCCGGGAATTTCAATGTCATCCACCTCTATTTGCTCTGAATCGTAGTCAATACCACCATGAACTACAAAAGTTCCAACATTATCCTCCGACAAACCTTGTGAATTGGTATTTGCTTTATACCATAATTCTTGCCATTGATTATTTTGTACGGCAAGATTACCCTCAAAAACATTCATATAATGCTCTCCGGTGTAAAATTTCTGACGATTAACACCTTTATATTTCCCTTGGTCATCTACCTTAATCACCTCAATATGAACATCATTTGGAGTTTTCTCTAAAAATCCGCGCAAACTAAATTTTTCTCCACCTTCGTTCAATGAAGGTTTTACATAGATATTACCATAGCAGGTATATCGGTTGGGTTCGATGTGTTGTGCCAATTGGTTTTGATCCAAGGTAAACTCCACATTACGATTGCAGTCAATAGCGCCGCTCAAAGGTTCAATTTCTGCCGTGAGGCTTCCGTTTTGTTTTTTGTAAGTCATGATCGCTCTCGTAGGAATAAAACCGGGAATGCCGAGATGGGGAGTTCCTGCCAGTTGAAAAAAGCCGGGTCCCGTCATTATCTGGCTAATATCCAAATCCAATATATTGTAAAATTTCGCTTTTTGATAGATATTCAACACATTGCTACCATCGCTCAACATCCCAATGGATTTAAACTCCAATGTTTTGTTCATAGCCGGAAGATTGCTCACCGTAGCAGCGGCTTGTCCATTCGTATTACCTACCATACTGATACGGTAATGTCCTACTCCGGCATCATAATTAAACATCGGTTCTACGCTTTGATTGATCTCCAGAGGAACGATGCCTCCCAACGAAAGTCCATCTCCCGTCATATCAATCTCCCCTTCGCGAAGTGAATTTGGTCGAATAGTAAGCCCTTGTATATCCGCATCTACTCCCGAACCTGTAAAAATCGTCGCCTTCGGAATTACAATCGCATCTTTGGTCTTATCAAAATTCCATCCTTGCGTAGATTGCACTTTCCATTTTTCCAAGTCAAAGCTCAATAGAGAATTGGCATTGGGAATCATATTCATATCCTCTTTGCTTATCTCGATTTTACCGGCATTGATATTCAGATTTATTGTCCTACCCGTACCGTCCAGAGGAATATGAGTCTGCAAATAGGTTTGTAAATTGATTTTTCCATTTTCATAATACGAACCCTGATAGTCCGAAGAGGCATCAAAGCCAAATACACGAAAATCACTAATCGGATCATTGCTTTCATCAACAATATTATACCTTCCAAGATAAAATCCACCGGATGAACCATCCGCAACACTTCTAAACACTTCAATATCAGTCCCGTCAGAGATAGTATCATCTTCCATATACAACTCGCCGGCAAAGTCGTAAGCAAATTTGAAAGAAGCCAAGTCCAGTTTAAGCGGAGCACTAATTTCAGCAAATTCTCCTTTCTTTCTGACAATTATTTTTTGTTGATAGCTTTTTCTGAAATCTCCTTCAAATCCACCTTTGATTTTGATCGGAATAGAATAGGAATCCGTATAAATCCAGTCATTTTTGGGATTTATCTTTTGGTCATTTCCTTTTTCTATCCGGATGGATGAAAAATATAATTTTTCATCTTCATTTAAGGTACTGAAAACAGGGGAAGAAGGGAGATCATGAAAGTATCCACTAACGAAAGTTCCCTTTCCGGGCTTGCTTACCATTCCTTCGATAGTGACAGGTATGCCCCAAATATCCGAGAAGTCCCATCCTTGTGCCTTTTTGATAGTAAGATCATAGGATTTGGCGGGAATTGCAAAAGGTTCGATGGTGAAAGTTTTGCTACTGCCAATATAGGAAGGAGTATTGCCATTTTTGACAGCATGAATTTCTATCGTTGGTATTCCTGTTGGAACTCCTGCCAAGGTATATTGTCCGTCCGGTCCTGTTTGTGACTCAATATAAACCGTATGCCCGTCCGAGCTTTCCATCTGAATATACACAGTAGCACCGGCAACTGCCTGTCCTGAGGCTTGCTCTTTCACATAACCGTGAATAGTATGGGCAGGTTTCATAAAAATAATTTTATTGGTCCAATCCCTGCTTATGGGCACTGTAAATGATTGTTGGGTAGGACTATATCCTTCGGCAATCACTTTAACCAGAAATTGTTCTCCGGGGGAAGGAAATACCAATTCTGCCACCGCATCATCACCCGTCACTTTGTACGCCATTGTATCTCCTACGATGACGGTTGCATTTGGAATACCGGCATTGGTCGTATTGTTTTCTACAAGGAGATGCAAACGATGCATCTTTTTAAATACTTTGCATGTAATCCTTTCGTAAGGGTCTTGCGGCAAAGCCGGAATAATGGTATCCAAAGGAAAATATTGATTGGAAAGTGGCATTATTTCAAGGTGAATATTTTGCTTGGGACTTGCCATTTCAAAATATTCATAAATCTCACCGGGCTGACCGGTTATCATATTATATGCTTGATGTGTTTCGGTTTTGAAATAAGGACCTTCAGGCAACATTCTGACATAAGCCGGAATAGCATTCCCTTCTTCATCTATGACCTTTCCCAGTAGCATCTGAGCCGGTTCCATCTGAATATCGTGAATGTCGATTAGCTCACCGTCTTTGATATTCAGAGCATTGTCTTCCAAAGGGGGAAAGACTACCGGTTTATAACCCTCGGCGGTGATCAACACCCTCCGGTACGGTCCTTTCACTGCACCATATTCATCCCTTGTAACATTCAATCCAACAAAACGAAAATAGCCGGAACTGTTTACATTTTGCATCTCTTCTATTCCACAATTTGTGTATTCGGGAATCCAAGTACGCATATATTCATCCAACTCTAATCCCTGAGCTTGACCAAAAGTAGAATATATAATATCCTTTCCGGGTAGAGGAACATCAAACAATTCAACTTTTGCATTTTTCAAAGCCACATTTTCCAAATTACTTTGTGCCATCACACGTCCTTTGATTTCGGGAGGCCCGGGCGACAAGACACAAGTAGTGTTATATGTCAATTGTGTATGCTGATGATTGTTGAGCATCGGCTTGCTAAGATCAACGGTATTATCTTCGTACGTACGAGTCCCGAAAACCGTTATTCCTTCGGTCAACAGATTTACATAACGCCATTCTTCTTCGTAGTTGTATAGCGTGTTTTCTTCTTCGTGTCCCGGATCTTCGGAACGCGTTCGTGCATTGATGTAATAGTAACCATCCGGTTTTGCTTTTCGATGGTACATCAGATTGGGAATGACAACTTTACCGTCATTGCCTACTTGTCCGGAGAAAATTTCCAAGAATTTACCATGAATATTCTCCACGTATTTACTTTTGCGAAAGCCTTCGTGATTGACAACAATATCCGGTATTTCATCTATTTCGCTTTGTTTTCGAAAGATGCCGACAATAGAACCGGGAACAGGCTTATTCTCCTCTATGGCTGCTCCTTTTATATTCGGGTTTGTCAATACACTAATCTCAGCGTCATAAGTATTGAATAAAACAACTTCATCTCCCAGTTCGATATGATCTCCGGGTTCGACATAAATATCTACATCCGGAGAACAAAATTCAGCTCTCTCGACTTCTATCTTCAATGCAAAACCACCATACAGCTGATCTGAGTTATACACAGGACCCGTAAAAAAATTGCCCTGAAAATCGAAAGAGAAATTTCCATTCTCGTCTGTATATGAAGTAGCTACCACTTGGTTTTTCATTGATTCATAAACATCTTTGGAGATAGATTCTCCTTTTATGTCCCGAAATAAAATATTCCGGGCATTGACATCATTACTACTTTCAAACAAATCATCATATCCGGCAGTATAAAAACCATTTCCCTCTTTCAATACCGGTCTCAAAACCAACCTGACAGCAACATTTTTCAAGGGTACAGCTCCATTGACATCTACCGTATGCGGATTGACAAGCCCCTTGCCAACGGGAGGAAGAAAAGTCAGTCCTTGAGAAAAATATCCACCCGTAAAACTAATATTATTGATGTTCAGGTTTCCTGCATTTTGAAGCCCCGAATTGACAAAGCTTTGATAATACCCACCATTCAAATTTCC
>CAZLTF010000358.1:0-3203 GCA_964562195.1 uncultured Bacteroidales bacterium
AGTAACTACATCATCAGCCTCCCCATGATAACTTGCAATAATGGGTTCACCCGGATTGATCCAGTCTTTTTTTATTAATGCACCGGATAAGTTTAAGACCCCAACCACATCGGATGTAACATCAAAAAGATAATTGGAAAAGCCTTCCGCTCCACCTTCATTCTCGAGAATCGTATTGATATAATCTATGTCACAATCGCCTTCGCTCCAATAGGTGGTATGCAAGGCGGCAATAGCTCCGGCAGAATATCCTCCGGCAAAAACAAAATTCGTATCAATTTTATACTGATTTGCCTCATTCCAATCATGTTTGAGAAATCTCACTGCCGCTTTCATATCCTGCATTGCGCGTACGCTGGCTTCGACCGAATTGATGCTATTTAATATAGTGCCAAATGGCAACAAACGATAGTCGATCGTGGCAGCCACGTACCCTTTTTTTGCCAAGATGTTGCAGAGACTGCTCATTTCTTCTCTTATTCCGAGTAAAAATGCACCTCCGTGTGCCAATACAATTGCCGGTCTTTTGATCAATGTATCACCTTCCGGCATATATATATCCATATACAACTCTTGATTATTGCCTAAAATTTCGTTTTCGCCATATTTTACGGTGGTCATCGTCGTGGTTGAAAATACTTCATCGAGATAACGGTTACCATCACATCCACAAGCATTCTGTCCTACACTATAGAATGAAAACAATGCCACGAGGAGAGTTATGAATATGTATTTTAATAAAATCCTCATAATATTCAATATCTGTTGCCTTCACTCAATGTAACAACAAGCGGCAAAAATATGCCGGCAACACCAAAACAATCAAACAATCAGGGTCTTGAAAATAACAAAAAGTACTTCCGTTGCCTTAGCAAATTATCACCTCCCTAATTGGCGATTCTAATTACTATTTTAATAGACATAACGCAATACGCCGGAGAAGTATTTTGCCAAGCGAATCACCTGCATCGTATATCCAAACTCATTGTCATACCAGACATATAGCTGTATTGTATGTCCATCCTTGGAAACGATGGTAGAAGGACTGTCAAAGATACCGGGGACAGGATCACCGATAAAATCGGAAGATACTGATTCTGTGGAAGATGAATATCTTATTTGTTCGACCCTTTCGCCAGTCAAGGCAGCCTTCTTGATGACTTCATTTACCTCTTCCCTACTTGTTTTCTTATCCACAGTAAGATTCAAGATAGCCAGCGACACATTGGGTGTAGGGACCCGTATTGCGTTGGCAGTAAGTTTACCTTTCAAATTAGGGAGCACCTTGGCAGCGGCATTTCCGGCTCCGGTAGAAGTCAATACCATATTCAATGGGGCGGCACGTCCTCTTCTTGGTTTTTTGTGATAATTGTCAAGTAGATTTTGATCATTGGTGTAAGCATGAATCGTCTCAACATGCCCTTTGACGATACCAAAATTGCGATCCATCACATCCAAAGTAGGGACAATCGCATTGGTAGTACAGGAAGCAGCCGATAAAATCTGATGTTCTTCGGGATTGAAATTCAAATGATTTACACCATATACGATATTGGGAATATCTCCGGAAGCAGGAGCTGTCAGCAAGACTTTGTCGATACCTTTTGAATTAAGGTGTCTTCCCAGTCCGGCTTCATCTTTGAAGACTCCGGTATTGTCAATCAACAAAGCATTATCAATTCCGAATTGTGTATAATCGATTCCGTCCGGATTTTTGGCTTCAATCAGGTGAATGACATGTCCGTTGGCATAAATGGTATTGTCATCATAATTCTCGATCACATTACCACGAAAAGGTCCATGAACCGAATCGTGACGCATCAAGGAAGAACGTTTAAAGAGCATATTTTCATCTATTTTCCTCACCGTAAAACCCTTAGGTCTAAGTTGCAAGCCGTTTCCCTGAATAATCAGTTCTCTCAAAACCAGCCTTCCTATACGTCCGAATCCATAAAGTACAACATCTTTCGGCTCTTTATTCATCGGTTTTTTTCCGATGATATGACTGAGTTTTTTTTGTAAAAATGCGTGAACATCATTCTGAAAATCACCCCGTTCTTGCGTCCATTCATAATTGAGTCTTCCGATATCAATACGCGCCGGAGGCAGAACAAGATTGTTCAATTCCCTTACCAAGATCAATGTATCTTGTATTCTCAATTTTTTACCAATAACAGTAGCAGCATAAGAATGGTAATTGAGAAAAATACTCGAACTTCGATCAATCAATTGTCTCTTGAAAAAACGAAGTTCGACATTTTTATCATAAAACATATTTCCTACATAATTGGTAAGCTCAAAAGCGGCTTTTTCATCATTAGCCCACGCTTTTAGAAGGTTTTCGTATTTTAACTGATGTTCCATAAACAGATTTTTTATCAAAACTAAAGTTTCTTTCCCGCTGCAAAGATAAATATAAAACTCATTTGTACAAATTTATTCTTATTAGATTGATTCAAAATTACTTTTAAAAAAATAACAACACTCATCGTTCATCTTTGACAAATTTGATATTCCTCATCAGACCTTCATACTTCGTTCTTTTTACCGGTGATTTGACAAACATCCTATCAAAATCCTCTTTGCTTAATGTGTTCCATTTTGATTTATTCATCTTCAACAAGTCGATATGAGGTTCAAAAGCACTTTCGGAGTGAGGCGTGGCAAAACGAATATTAAACGGGCAAACATCTTGACAAATATCACAACCAAAAATCCAATCTTCCATTTTTCCTTTAAATTGTGGGGGAATTTCTCCTTTGTTTTCGATTGTCAAATAGGATATGCACCGGTTGGCATCCAGATGATAAGGTGTGAGTGCCGCAGTGGGACAAGCATCAATACAACGGGTACATTTTCCACAATAATCAGGTACACTTTTCTCGTCCGGTGGCAGGGGATAATCCATAATTATTTCACCAATAAAGTAAAAAGAACCTTTTTGGGGTTGAATCAAGAGTGTATTTTTTCCTATCCAACCTAATCCCGAACGCTCTGCCCAAGCTTTGTCCAAGACCGGAGCCGAATCTACAAATGCACGTAGCGCAATCTCCGGGTTTTGCTCCCGAATAAAATAAATAAGCTGCCATAATTTCTTTTTCAATACGTCGTGATAATCTTTGCCGTAAGCATATTTGGAAATTTTATAATTGTTTTTTACAGGCAATGATTTCTTTGGAAAATAATTGTATGTCAATGAGATA
>CAZLTF010000359.1:0-7647 GCA_964562195.1 uncultured Bacteroidales bacterium
TGCGGTCTGAAAAAAATTGATAAAAATATACAATATGAGTATTCTGGTAAACAAAGATTCGAAAGTGGTAGTTCAAGGATTCACAGGGTCCGAAGGGACTTTTCATGCAACACAAATGATAGAATATGGCACGAATGTCGTGGGTGGAGTCACTCCCGGCAAAGGCGGGATGACACATCTCGACAGACCTGTCTTCAATACGGTAGAAGAAGCCGTCAAAAATGCAGATGCCAATACGTCCGTTATATTTGTTCCTCCTCCATTTGCCGCAGATGCTATTATGGAAGCAGCCAATGCAGGGATTAAAGTTATTGTTTGTATTACAGAAGGTATTCCTACCGCTGATATGGTAAAAGTAAAAGAATATCTTTCGGACAAGGATTGTCGTCTGATTGGTCCCAACTGTCCCGGCATCATCACTCCGGGAGAAGCTAAGATTGGTATTATGCCGGCTTTCATTCACAAAGAAGGAACTATCGGCATCGTAAGTCGTTCAGGGACATTGACTTACGAAGCTGTTGATCAACTCACCAAATTGGGATTGGGACAGTCCACTGCTATTGGCATCGGAGGTGACCCTATCATCGGAACCACTACCAAAGATGCTGTTGAACTATTTATGAATGATCCTAAGACCGAGGGAATTGTGATGATCGGGGAGATCGGTGGAAGTATGGAAGCAGATGCAGCTGCTTATGTCAAAGAATTTGGCACTAAGCCTGTCGTCAGTTTTATTGCCGGTGCTACGGCTCCCAAAGGCAGAACAATGGGACATGCCGGTGCTATTATCGGTGGAAAAGCAGATACGGCTCAAGCCAAAAAAGAAATCCTTAGAGAAAGTGGAATTCACGTTGTAGATTCCCCTGCCGACATAGGAATAACAATGGCAAAAGTGTTAGGAAAAGCATAATAAATGATGATAAAAATGATTTATTTTTATAAGTATATGTTTTTGAAATAATACAGAAGGCTCACTTGTGAGCCTTTTTTTATAAAAGCAAGAAATATGACAACAAATACACCTATCAATTATGATATCGTTAGCCAAAAAATCCAAGAGAGTAAGCTAACAAATATTGCAACATCCTCCATTAGAGAGATAAAAAAACTTGTCGATGAAATCGAAGAAGCTACAGGCGAAAAATTCGTGCGTATGGAGATGGGAATACCCGGACTTCCCCCGACACAAGTCGGAGTAGAAGCCGAAATCGAAGCCTTGCAAAAAGGAGTCGCCGCAGTGTATCCGGATATTTTTGGTATCGCACCTTTAAAAAAAGAAATCAAAAGATTTGCCAAACTTTTTTTAAATATTGAAGTTAGCGAAGAGGCAGTATTTCCGACCGTCGGAGCTATGCAAGGAGCGTTTGCAAGTTTTATGACGATCAATCGAATGCATCCGGACAGAGAAGGCACGCTTTTTCTTGACCCTGGTTTTCCGGTTCAAAAAAACCAATGCAAAGCACTTGGTCAAGACTATTTCTCCTTTGATGTTTATAATTACCGGGGGGAAAAATTACGAAAAAAATTAGAATCTTTCCTCTCAACGGGAAAAGTATCTTCGATGTTGTACTCCAATCCGAATAATCCGTCATGGATTTGTTTCACGGAAGAAGAATTGCAAATAATCGGTGAGTTAGCAACAAAATACAATGTGGTGGTCATTGAGGATTTAGCATATTTTGGCATGGACTTTCGCAAAGACTATGCTGTTGCAGGCAAAGCACCTTATCAACCCACCGTAGCAAAATACACAGACAATTGGTTACTTCTTATTTCAAGTTCAAAAGTATTTAGCTATGCAGGGCAACGGATTGGGATAATTCTCATGTCAGATCATCTTTTTAATATGGAAGCAGACGGATTGCTTCGTTATTTCCAGACAAATAGAGTTGGTTATTCGATGATTTTCGGTGCTTTATATACTTTGAGTGCCGGTGTTACGCATTCAACTCAATATGCACTAACTGCGATGCTCAAAGCCGTCAATGACGGGACGATCAACCTGACGGAAGACATCAAAGAATATGGTAGAAAGGCAAAAGTTATGAAAGAAATCTTTCTATCCAATGGTTTTAAGATTGTGTATGACAAAGATTTGGACAATCCTATTGCGGATGGATTTTATTTTACATTTTCCTATCCCGGAATGACTGCCGAACAATTGCTTCACAAATTATTGTACTATGGTGTCAGTGCCATTTCTTTGGTAATTGCAGGAAGTGAACATCACGAAGGGGTAAGGGCTTGTGTGTCACTGGTTCAGAGAGAGCAGTTTGATGGGCTTAGAGAAAGATTGAGGAGATTTCATGCAGATCATTCATAATAAAGAAATAAAAAAAGCCCCAAAAATGGGGCTTTTTTTATCATTCTATATTCCATTGATTATGCCTCACCTTTCGGATTGCCATAATTAAGGGGAAGCTGTTCAATATCCTTAATACGTCCATGCACTGATTCATATTTCCGAATATTATCGTTTAGTGCTGCCAACAGTCTTTTGGCATGCTGAGGTGTAAGGATCACACGCGACTTCACCTTTGGTTTTGGGAATCCCGGAAGAGATTTCACAAAATCAATAACAAACTCAGTCGGCGAATGAGTAATCATCGCTTGATTTGAGAAAACGCCTTCTGCAATTTCCTCGCTCAGTTCCAAATTAATTTGATTTTTTTTCTCATTCATAACTAATCGATCGTTTCATTTATTATTTCTTCCTCATCCGCTAATGAATCATCTACAGACTTAGAACTCATCAACTTATCATACTCTTCTTTTGAACCGACAACCATCTCATCATATTCGGCAAGACCGGTACCGGCGGGTACTTTGTGTCCGACAATGACATTTTCTTTCAATCCGTTTAGTGTATCACGTTTGGCACTAATGGCAGCTTTTGTCAACACCTTCGTTGTTTCTTGGAAAGAAGCAGCAGAGATAAAACTTTTTGTTTGCAATGATGCCCGTGTAATACCTTGCAAGACTTGACGACCTGTGGCAGGATGTGCATCACGTGCTTCTACTAATTTTTTATCCATTCGACGAAGTCTTGAATTTTCTTCTCTCAACTTACGAGGATCGATAATCATACCGGCACGCAAATTTTGAGAATCTCCTTCATCGACGACGACCTTTTTATTATAAATCCAATCATTGTGTTCAAAGAAATCGTACTTATCGACCAATTCACCTTCTAAGTATTTGGTGTCTCCGGCATCTTCTACCATAATCTTACGCATCATCTGACGCACAATCACTTCAAAGTGTTTATCATTGATTTTCACACCTTGCAAACGATACACTTCCTGCACCTCATTTACAATATATTCTTGAACTGCCTTGGGACCTTTAATAGCCAAAATATCAGCAGGCGTAAATGCTCCTTCGGACAATGGAGTACCGGATTTCACAAAGTCATTCTCCTGTGCCAAGATCTGTTTGGTAGTCTTGATAAGATAACGTTTTTCTTCTCCGGTTTTGGAAGTGATTATTACCTCTCTATTTCCGCGTTTCAATTTTTTGCGAAAACTAACGATACCATCAATTTCCGAAACAACAGCAGGCTCGGAAGGATTTCTTGCCTCGAATAATTCCGTGACACGTGGCAGACCACCGGTAATGTCACCGGATTTACCAATTGTCCGAGGAATTTTCACTAAAATATCACCGGCTTTCAATTTCACTCCGTCTTCGACCGCTAAGCGAGCACCTACAGGCAAATCAAATGATCGTTCTTCGCCATCTTTCAATTTGATCTTGATGCTAGCATTCATTTTCTTTTGCTTCGGCTCGATGATTACTTTTTCCATATATCCGGTATGCTCATCGGATTCTGTTTTGAATGTTTGATTTTCAATCAAATCTACAAATTCTACTTGACCTGCAACATCCGTTAATATTACCGCATTGTAAGGATCCCACTCGGCGATCACATCATCCTTTTTCACATGAGTACCGGATTTCACAAACAATTTTGAACCATAAGGAATATTAGTAGAAGCTAAGGTCACGCCCAATTTTTCATCCAAAATTCTCATTTCAGCAGAACGACCGATAACGACTTCATATTTTTCTCCATCGGAAGTTTTATAAGAGACAGAACGTAAATCATCAATTTTCAAAAGCCCGTCAAAAGTAGCAATCGCTTTATTCTCAATAGCAACATTACCGGCAGCACCCCCTTGATGGAAAGTACGTAGGGTAAGCTGTGTTCCCGGCTCACCAATAGATTGAGCGGCGATGACTCCGACAGCCTCTCCTTTCTGAACCATTTTATTGGTGGCAAGATTTCGTCCATAACATTTTTCACAGACACCGCGCTTACTTTCACAAGTCAAAACCGAACGAATTTCAACGGTTTCGATACCGGCATCTTGAATTTCTTTTCCAATCTCTTCGGTAATCTGCTCTCCTGCGGCAATAATAACCTTTCCGGTAGTAGGATGATAGACATCATATAGGGTAACACGTCCTAATATTCTATCATAGAGCGTTTCGACAATCTCTTCATTTTTCTTAAGAGCGGAAACTGCCAGTCCTCTCAAAGTACCACAATCCGGCTCAGTAATAATAACATCCTGCGCAACATCCACCAGACGACGAGTTAGATATCCGGCATCAGCGGTTTTCAGGGCAGTATCAGCCAAACCTTTACGAGCACCGTGAGTGGAGATAAAGTACTCCAATACCGATAGGCCTTCTTTGAAGTTAGCCAAAATCGGATTTTCAATAATCTCACCACCGGAGGCACCTGATTTTTTCGGTTTAGCCATCAAACCTCTCATTCCCGAAATCTGACGAATTTGTTCTTTCGACCCCCGTGCACCGGAATCAAGCATCATATAAATCGGGTTAAATCCTTGTTGGTCGGTAGAAATTTCATTCATCAAAACATTTGCCAACTCGGCATTGGCATGTGTCCAGATATCGATAATCTGATTATAACGTTCTACATTGGTAATAAAACCAAGGTTGTAGTTGGCTTTTACATCTTCCACTTCTTGCCTTGCATTTTCTACGAGTTCCTCTTTCACTTCCGGTATTAATACATCACCGAGATTGAAGGAGAGACCACCTTTGAATGCATTGAGGTATCCCATCTTTTTGATATCATCCAAGAAAGCTGCAGTCACTGCATTTCCAGTCAATTTAAAGATCTTACCGTTGATACCTCTCAAAGAAGATTTGGTCAATACTTGATTGATATACCCGACTTCCTTAGGGACTACCTCATTGAACAGGACTCTACCGACAGTAGTATCAATGATCCGTTTTATTGGCTCACCTTTTTCATTAACATCGTGTGTCTTGACTTTGATTTTAGCGTGAAGATCAACACGTTTTTCGTTGTAAGCGATGATAACTTCTTCGGGACCATAGAAAGTAAATCCTTCTCCTTTGATTTTTTTCTCGGGAGTACTGACTCGTTCTTTTGTCATATAATATAATCCCAAGACCATATCTTGTGAAGGTACAGTAATCGGGGCACCATTGGCAGGATTTAAAATATTGTGAGAAGCGAGCATCAGCATTTGTGCTTCGAGAATAGCAGCATTTCCAAGGGGAACGTGAACTGCCATTTGGTCACCGTCAAAGTCGGCGTTGAAAGCGGTACAAGCGAGCGGGTGCAATTGGATTGCTTTTCCTTCGATCAACTTAGGTTGAAAAGCTTGAATCCCTAATCTGTGAAGTGTCGGAGCACGATTAAGCAATACAGGATGTCCTTTCAGAATATTCTCTAAGATATCCCATACTACCGGATCTTTTCTCTCCACAATTTTTTTAGCGGATTTCACGGTTTTTACGATACCTCTTTCCATTAACCTGCGGATAATGAAAGGCTTAAATAACTCGGAAGCCATCCCTTTCGGAAGTCCGCATTCATTCAATTTCAATTCAGGTCCGACGACAATCACCGAACGACCGGAATAGTCAACACGTTTACCAAGCAGATTTTGACGAAAACGTCCTTGTTTTCCTTTCAAACTATCGCTCAATGATTTCAGAGGTCGTTTACCGTCCGCTTTTACAGCAGTAGCTTTTCGTGAATTATCAATCAGAGAATCTACCGATTCTTGAAGCATCCTTTTCTCGTTGCGCATAATGACATCCGGCGCTTTGATCTCAATCAATTTTTTCAAACGATTGTTGCGAATAATCACACGACGATACAAATCATTTAAATCTGAAGTGGCAAAACGTCCACCGTCCAAAGGAACCAAGGGTCTCAATTCAGGTGGAATAACAGGGACGATCTTGATAATCATCCATTCGGGTCGATTTTCGATTTTCTTTTGTCCATCGCGGAAAGCTTCAATAACTTGAAGTCTCTTAAGGGCATCTTTTTTGCGTTGTTGGGAAGTTTCGGTTTCGACTTTATGTCTCAAGAAATAAGACAATTGATCCAAATCGATATCTCTCAACAAATCATGGATAGCCTCAGCTCCCATTTTCGCAATAAACTTATTTGGGTCCGAATTTTCGAGTGTATAATTCTCAGGAATAGTATCCAAAATTTGGAAATATTCTTCTTCGGTAAGCAAATTGAGTGCCTCAATTCCATCTTCGGCTTTCACTCCCGGCTGAATTACAATATATTTTTCGTAGTAAATAACGGATTCCAGTTCTTTCATTTTCAATCCCAACAAAGCTCCGACTTTACTGGGGAGAGATTTAAAGAACCAGATGTGCACTACGGGAACAGTCAGTTGAATATGTCCCATACGCTCACGTCGCACTTTCTTTTCCGTCACTTCGACTCCACAACGATCACAAACGATACCTTTGTATCTTACTCTTTTATATTTTCCGCAGTGACACTCATAATCTTTGACGGGTCCAAAAATACGTTCACAAAACAAACCATCTCTTTCAGGTTTGTAAGTACGGTAATTAATGGTCTCCGGTTTCAGCACTTCCCCATGAGATCTTTCCAAGATTACTTCGGGTGAAGCTAAGCTGATAGTGATGGATGAAAAATCACTCGGTGTCCTTGCGTCCTTTTTAAAAGCCATTTATATATTTTTTTTATTTTCTAAAAATCAAAAACTACTATTTATCAAAAGTCAAATCAAGAGTCAAACCTCTGATTTCATTCACCAATACATTAAATGACTCTGGTGTATTAGGTTTAGGAAGATTCTCTCCTTTCACAATATTTTCGTATGTTTTGGAGCGACCAACGACGTCGTCCGACTTGATCGTGAGAACTTCTTGCAGAATATTGGATGCTCCAAAAGCTTCCAAAGCCCAGACTTCCATCTCTCCAAAACGTTGGCCTCCAAATTGTGCTTTACCACCCAGTGGTTGTTGAGTAATAAGCGAATAAGGACCAATAGAACGTGCATGCATCTTATCATCAACCATATGGTGAAGCTTAAGCATATAGATCAATCCGACTGTTGCCGGCTGATCAAAGCGTTCTCCCGTCTCACCGTCATAGAGATATACTTTCCCATTTTCAGGAAGACCTGCTTTGACAAGGTATGCATTGATTTCATCAATACTGGCACCATCAAAAATAGGAGTTGCAAACTTAACACCAAGTTCTTTACCAGCCCAAGCCAAGATAGTCTCATAGATCTGTCCGAGGTTCATACGAGAAGGTACCCCCAGTGGGTTCAATACGATATCTACCGGAGTTCCATCTTC
>CAZLTF010000360.1:0-5271 GCA_964562195.1 uncultured Bacteroidales bacterium
ACCTTTTAGGAATTGAAACTTTTGATCAACGAAGGCAGGCATCACGTAATTGCCGGTTGAAATCGAACCTTTTAGGAATTGAAACCAGTGCCGGGCACCAACGTCTTTGCACGTTCATCGAGTTGAAATCGAACCTTTTAGGAATTGAAACATTAAGGTTATTACTAAATTTCTAATTTTGTGGTAGTTGAAATCGAACCTTTTAGGAATTGAAACAAACTATTACATATCAAGTCTCCTGTTTTCAAATTTGTTGAAATCCAACCCTCTATGAATTAAAAGATGCATTTAATAATACGGAGGATAGCTTCGTTTATGTTATTAACCGTAGCGCTGCAATGCTGAAAAATATATAACCTTGCTCTCTACTGTGTTTTCTGCAACTTATATGTCCTAATATACCTGACTTGACACTGGTTAGAATAGGGAGGTGCTTCTGTGGAACGAAAAACACCTTCTTTGAGAATAATATAAATGCAAGATTTTTTGGTAAAAACTCTGATTTCTCATGCATCTTATTAGTGATGTATCTATGAAATTCATTCTTTTTTACTTGTTTGAGGCTTTCTCAGCAGACCCTACACTAGAAGATTTTTACGGATCGTAAGGCATACAAAAAATCCTCATTCCTGTATTTAGGAACGAGGATTTTAATATGTGCTTTATTTATTATTATTGATATTTTTTACGTAATTTATTCTTTTTCACGTGTTTGAGACTTTCTCAGCAGACTCTTAATATTAGCGTGAGGAGGTGTTGCCATAATTGGCATAGGTCTTTGGCCATCCATGTTCTGCCAGGCTGCTTCCGTCGCCGGAGAAACAATAAACTCCAAATTTGGATATGACAATAACATCTCCATTGGTACTGACTGTTGCATTATGAAATTCTTCGGTGCAAATATCACAAGGATAAATATATTGTTCCCAATCAAAAGTGCCATCTGCCTTTACGCAGGTCAAGATGGATGAGAAGTTGGAATAAATAAGGCTTCCATTTTGTGTGATGATCGGTGCTTGTGAGGCTAAACCTTCATATTTCCAATCTTTTTTCGATTCACTTGTCCAAAGTGTGGAGGCAGCAGACAGTTTTTCGACTTTGTCGTATGCCGTATAGAAATTTCCGTCCTTGTCTATGCTTACGTCCACGATTTCTTTTTCCAACGAAGAGGGAGTTTGCCAATTGATATTTCCATCTGCACTGACAGAGAATATGGACTGTACACCATCTTTGGTCAGTCTGAACAAGAGATTGTTGTTGTCATCGATTGCTAAATCTCTGAAATAGTATGAGTTGCCGCTTTGGTATTTATCCGGTGCAAGCCATGCCCATTTCTTTTCTACTTCCGTGCCATTGTCTTGGTAATTGATAATGGCAAAATTAGCATCTCCTATTTCTTGCATGATTCCCAAATATATTTGATTGTCACGTACACTTATTGTGTAAGGAAAATTGACAGAGTCTATTTCTGAATATTTGATGCGTTGACTCCATACTTGATTGCCACTCAGGTCATAAGCATCGAGATAGCTCGCTCCGAGAAAAGCATTGTCTTCCCAGCGTGTGACATATATTTTTTCATTTGTCAGGGCTGTGATCGTATAGGTTGATGCATCGCTTACACTCCAAAGCTCATCCCCGTTTGCGGCATCAAAACAATACAAACTATTGCCCAAAATAAAATACAATTTCCCATTTTGATACATAGGTCTTGAGGCTACACCATCGTTTATTATTTTAGACCAGATTTTTTGTCCCGAAGGACTGAGTTTTACGATTTGTGTTCCGGACGGAATAGCTTTTACATCTGCTATCGCATAAATATTGCCGTCTTCATCTATTGCCGGAACCGGATTGATCAATGAGAGCGCCATCACTTTTTCAAAATCAAACTTCCATTTTAATCTGTCAATAAGGTCTGTTTTTCCTTCTTCGGGTGGTTTGGTCAGCTTGTCACATGACTGAAACATTATCACTGATGCCAATACAATTACGATTAATCCAATTACTTTTTTCATATTTTTTGTGTTTAATATTTATAAATTTTTATTTGTATATTTTTCTTCTAACATATATAAAATGAGGCATATTCAGCATTTTATTTTTGATTTGTATATCGAAAGATGGTGCCCGAGAGTCCAACTGCAATACCGAAATCCTGCCCTTTGAAAAGTACTTTCATGATTCCTTTTTCGGAAGAAATTTCATCAACGGCTTCCCATGTAAATCCACCGTCTTCGGTATGAAATACTTTGGGTTCGTCTATGTCGCTATCCCAAGCAGAAGAAGCATAAGCTTCGGTAGTACTGAGCATTGTTAATGATTCGAATCCTTTGGCAATCGGCACATCTTGACGTGTCCAAGTATTACCACCATCGGTGGAAATAACCACAAAACCACCATCGGCAACAGGGGGATTTTGATCAAAATTAAATTTTGTACCTACCAGCCAGATTGTATTATTGTCATAGACTTGTCCTGCAGTTAGGTCTTGACCGAAAGGAACTATGGACATCGTTTTTTGTTCCCAAGACTCACCTCCGTCATTCGAAATCAAATAATCGTGTGTAGCATTGACATTAACGATATTGTAAACAATTCCTTTGTTTCCGGTAAAAAGAATATTTCCGTTATTGCCATCGTAGGCGGTAGTCTGAACGATCTCTCCCGGTTCGGTCGAAGTACGCATAACGTAAAAGCCATTTTCGTCTGAGGTGATTACATTTAGTCCGGTAGGCAAAATGCTATTTGCAAAATCCCAGACAAAATAATTATTAAAAACAGCTACTCCATTGTATGAAAATATGCCAATCTCCGAACCTCCACTATTCAATTGCATTAATTCACGGGTCATAAATTCTATTCCCAGCCCGGTAGTTGAACCCAAAAATTCTACTTTGAGCAAAGGTGCCGCATTATTCATGTCATACACGACCGACCAATTTGCCCCTCCATTATTCGTATGTAATATCGTATTGCTAAACTGTGAATTATTCGTTCCGACAATCCAGCCTTCTTCATCATTAATAAAATAGACGTCGTTAAACATAGCATCATTACCTCCTACCAAAGGAGCCAGACTCATCGCTTCCCATTGAGCGATAGTAAGTTGGATAGTAGCTTCGTCGGATGATACCTCTTCTCCGCCGACGATGTCCAATACTTTGATTGTATGTGTTCCTTGAGAATAATCGAGCGTATTCCATACATATTCAAATGGTTCGTCCGTATCTATTGCCACTTCATTGCCATCAATCAAAAAACGGACTGACTCGGGAGTCGCTCCGGTGTAAAACGTTTTAATTGTTTTTTCGCTTCCCAAAGTCACATGGCTTCCATTTGCCGGTTCGGTGATATAGATAGCATCGTCAAAAGGCTCATCGTCCAGATGCAATACGGTTGTTTGGAACAGACACAGTGGCTCGTCAGAAAGACTCCAGTCTTCTTCAAAACCCAAGATATCAACCTCGATTCCTACATTATAATTAACTCCAACATTCATGTCCAGATTCCAATTTCCCCCATTGGGTTGGGCTTCCAGACCGAGACATCCTCCTGCCATAGCATAGGGTCCGGCGATTCCATACAACAAAATGCTTGCTTTGGGACCTACGGAGGTGCTGACTGCAATCGATGATTGTATCGCAGGTGCGGAAAAGTCGGTATTGGATGAAATAATGGTATTAATCTTTCCCCAACTATCGTCATATTTTACGCCCAATTTGGCAGTCAAATTTTCACTGGCGGAAACGGAAAAATTGGCGGTGATTTCGCCATTCATATTTACATCAAGCGATACGACCGGAAAAAATACAACCGGAACCGGTCCTACAAAAAAGGTAATAGGAGTCAATGTAAAATAGGCTAATTCAACATCTTGATTCAATGATATTCCGCTTTCAGAATTTACGGCGATAGCCGAACTCTGTTCTACTTTTATACCCGTCTCAAAATAATCAACGGAAATCGAAATAGGAATCCAGTCCAAATCAAATTCTACACTCCAATCGAAATCAAAAAACAAATTCATAGACAATTTGCTGTTCCCTTGAAGATTTATTTCCGATCCTGATGCGGTGAAGGTGTGGTCTATCTCAAAATCAAAAACCGTAAATTCCGGATTTTTTGTGTTTTTTAAATGTACACCTTTGGCAAGGCGAATGCTCTGGATCTCTCCAAGCTTAACATCTTCGGTTTTCATACGAATACTTCCGGTTTTGATGGCTTCCGCAAGACTCGCTTGTCGGGTTTGGATGGTTTTTATTCCGTTTTCTTCCGTGATATTTGTGATCTTACGAAGATAACCATAAGGAGCTTTCTCCCACACTCCATCTGCCATAATATCTCCTTTTTTCAGAGCGTCAAAATATTCATTACCATTGACGACCATAAAGGTAAATCCGGTATCAATATGCATAATAGACATTCTTGCCAACTCTGGTACCACTTTTGTCAAAGGGCTGATTTCAATCTCCGGTGTCGTTGGTTCCGGATTATCATTGTTTTCGGGAGGATCTTTTTTGCACGAGATAGGTGAAAACAAAATTCCCAAAATTACACTTAGTATGATACTTTTTCTAATCCAATTCATTTTTTTTCAATTTTGTATATCAACCACAGGGCTGACAATATTATTATTACATTACTGTTTACTCTTAGTTGGAAGGCATTACATCTGCCATCTTTTTCATCATTTCGTATGTTTGTCGTAGCTCTTTTTCACTCATTGCTTTCATCTCTTCATCTTGTTTTGCCATTTCCCTAAATTGGTCAAAGGTCATCTTTTTCATTTCTTCAATTCCGGCTTTCTCATCCTCATTCATCTCCGGCATTTGCATCCCGGATATTTCTTGTACCGGAAAATCCGGCAATTCAAATGCAGAAGAAGAAATGGAAGTGTTTAGCTCTACTTTGGTAGCTTTTTCGAGCGTTCTGATTCCCATAATGTCGCCTTCTGTTTGTAAAGTTACCCCCTTATAAATCCATACTTTCTGTCCCATAAGTTCCCAAATTTCACAATTGTAGGAAAGAATCTTTTCTTCTCCAATTTTTTTACCACCCATAGATTCCATCATCTTTTTGCCGGTCTCAGTCATATTTTTGTTGCCCGATCCTAAGATTTTGTAAATTCCTTTTTGATCCCCTTTGCTAATGGTCTTAGAATCAAAATCTACCGTATAAATCATCCCATTGTCAAATTTTGTGAGGCTGTGTGTAGAGGTTTTTTGTCCCATATTTTCTTCTGTTTTGGTCTCATCGACCACTTCCACT
>CAZLTF010000361.1:0-2539 GCA_964562195.1 uncultured Bacteroidales bacterium
CAGATTGATAGCCTATCGACATTTTTCAAATATTTTTGGAAAAACCTCAGTAGCAAACAGATACCCACAAAACCCAAACCTTATTAACCTCATTTTCAATTTTCAACTCTCAATTCTCCACCAACAACTAATAACTAACAACTAATAACTAATCACTAATAATTTTTCTTCAATTCTCATTCTTATAAGCACAGAGTCCAATGCAAAGCAGCCGTTCTATACATCGCGGGGGATTCTTCCCTTCGTTCGGAATGACAGCTTTGTTTGTTTTTCAATTGACGGAGAACCGTTTATTATTGTTTTACAAATTTCTTTATGATAGTATGATTATCTTCTTTGATATTCAGAATATAGTTTCCTTTTTCGAGTTGTGAGACATCAAGTGTCATATTGTTTGAGTTACAATTTTCGCTACGAATGATTTTTCCGTTCATATCCAGGATTTGGACTTCTTTGTGTTGGTATAAATCTTTGAAATAAAGATGTATTTCGTTGGAAACGGGATTGGGGAATATACGAACTTCAAGGTTTGAATGTTCTACATCTCCTACTACGATCGTACCTACTTTGTTGAGAACCCAATTGTCGGGGTCCACCTCAATGGATTGAATGGTTTTTCCGGCAGGAATATCCACCGTAAAAGTTTGCACATTGGTATTTTGATAGACTCTGAATTTCATATCCGAATTATCCGAAAAGTGGAGTTGATATTCCATAGTCATCTTAAAGAGAGGGGTGGAGCTGCTGGATGTAGTTTGTGTGGATTTGAAAATAAGTTGGTCATTGTTTTGATTCCAGACAATACTATATGTAGGATAACCTTCCCCGTAATACCATTGGTCAAAGAAGTCGGTAAAGTCGATTGCGGTACTTTCACCGAAGGTGTCTCTAAAATCGGCACCTGTGGCTGTACTCATCGCATAGGTTTCTTGCAAGTCGTGCAAGCCTGCGAAAAAAGCCGCATCATCATTGGTTTCAAACCGCATCATATGAATAATGGCTGCACCTTTGGCATAGGTCAGTCGCCAGTTGAAAATTCGCCATTCGTTGCCGTAATAAATTTCATCGGCAGGGATAAATGTGCTTCCGCCGGGGTCACTCATAACATTAGCATGAATCCCATTCATATAACTGTCAGCGGCTGTTTGTCCTTGAATAAATTCCCGTGCAATATAGGTAGAATACGTGGCAAATCCTTCATTTACCCATATATCAGACCAAGTGGCACAAGTAATATGATCACCAAACCACATATGTCCTAATTCATGCGATACGAGGTCGAAGCCAAAGCCACCGAGAGTTGTCATCGTCTGATGTTCCATTCCGCCACCCAATTCAGTAAGACAATGTCCATATTTTTCATCATAAAATGGATACAAGTAGTATTTATCCGAAAAAACTTCAATAAAATCTGCTGTTTGATCTATTCCGGCTTGATTGTCATTGAGGCAAGCTTCGTGATTGTAGATATAATTTTGAATCAAAATAGAGTCTCCGTTCATTTCGGCAGGATGTGCATAGACATTATACTCTTGATAATTGGAAACGGCAAAAGAGATAAGATAATAATCGATAGGGTATTTGCTTTTCCATTCAAAGCGGTGTTTGTCGGTTCCGATAGGTGTAACATTGGTAAGTACGCCTTCCGATCCAGCCATTTCATCCACCGGAGTAGTCAAGAAAACCCACGAAGAGTCGGCTTTGTCTTCCAATACTTGTTTGGTAGGCCACCAGTCGCGTGCGTTGAAAGGTTCTGACAAGGTCCAAGTAACCCCATCACCATAAGCGGATGTGGCATTGGATACTCCGGAGAAGAAACCGCCGCTATTGGGATTTCCATGATATTCGATGTTGATATCAAAAACCGCTCCTTCTGCCAGTGGATTGGGGATCACAGCAAAGGCTTCATCTCCAACCCGGTAATAGCTCACCTGCGTACCATTGACTTTCACACCGTCAATCTCCATGCTTGCCAATAATTCAAATGCTACCGTATCAAAATCGGCGACTAAAGTTTGTGCTTTGATCGTTACTTCTCCGTCAATATTGGTCGAAGAACCCGAAACTTCGATGTCCAAGAAATAAAATTTCACATCATAATCAAAAAGATAAGGACTCTGAACGATGTCTTTGGTGTTTTTGATAGAATGAAACTGTTTGATATGACTACAGCCGTGATAGGCATTCTTGTCCGGTGTTTGTGCATATAATACGGATGCCAAAATCATCAGCAATACCCACAAGAAAAGATTCTTTTTCATAACATTTAGTATTTATATTTTATAAGACAGTACAAACACAAAAAAGTAAACCGGAAATCAAAAAAAATGGAAGTACGGTCCAAATCCCACGATGTACATAAGATTATTTCCTGACCATTTTATTCTGTTACCCGGGTCCA
Source organism: uncultured Bacteroidales bacterium (assembly GCA_964562195.1). Classification (GTDB taxonomy): domain Bacteria; phylum Bacteroidota; class Bacteroidia; order Bacteroidales; family S143-32; genus S143-32. Next base: position 2,402 of record CAZLTF010000361.1, read on the forward strand.
ATATGTGGTACGTCCCAATCCTAAAAACGCATAGCCAATATATCCTCTGACTTTCAGAATATTTTTGTTGGAAGGGTCTTCAAATTCCATATAACAATTGTATGTATTGCCGGATTTGGGGTCATAAATTTCTCCGTC
>CAZLTF010000362.1:0-2240 GCA_964562195.1 uncultured Bacteroidales bacterium
TTAGAAGGCCCATATAATCCAAAAGAAGTGATAGGCATTGACAACAATGAAAGCGGGCTTTTTTTTCTTGAGCAATGCCACCTTTCAGATTCCAGGGCGCATTTTTTTCTTGCCGATGTTAGGGATCGTGACAAGTTATGTCGCAAGATGCGACAAATAGACGTAGTATTTCATACTGCAGCCTTTAAACATGTCATACTATGTGAACGCTCACCATTTGAGGCAGTGCAGACAAATATCATAGGAGTTCAAAACATTATATATGCAGCATGTGAAAACAATGTTGCCAAGGTCATCTTCACCAGTACAGACAAGGCAGTAAATCCCACCAGCGTCATGGGCACATCAAAATTAATGGGTGAGCGTCTTATGACCGCTGCCAACAGCAGCATCCGTGGCCATGGACCTGTTTTTGCTTCAACCCGTTTTGGAAATGTGCTTGGCTCAAGGGGATCTGTTATCCCGATTTTCCATCAACAGATTCGCAAGGGAGGGCCGGTGACCCTCACTGATCCACAGATGACGCGTTTTATTATGAGCATTAGAAAGGCTGTAGAACTCGTTATAAATTCCGCTGGATTAGCCAAAGGCGGAGAGGTTTTTATCACCAAGATGCCGGTGATACAGATCAAGGATCTGGCAGAGGTAATGATCCAGGAACTTGCTCCCAAGTATGGTTTCAGATCCGAGGATATAGACATAGTCAACATTGGTACCAAGCCAGGAGAAAAGATGTATGAGGAATTAATGAGTGAAGAAGAAACCAGAAGGGCCATTGAACTTAAAGATTATTTTGTTGTACTGCCTGCCTTTCGGGGAATTTATCGTGACATTGATTATTCTTATCCTGATATAGTTCAAAAACAGGTTGACCGACCTTATATATCTGCCAATGAAATTCCCCTGTCACAAGATATGCTTAGAATTTTTTTAAAAGATAATAACTTGTTATCTTCTGATATCCTGGAAGCAAAACATCCTGACAGACGCTATTGGCCTGGAGAAAGAGAGAGGAATTGAAATCCTATGCGAGTGTTAATCCTTGGGGGAGATGGTTACCTGGGCTGGCCTACAGCTATGCATCTATCCAGCAGGAATCACCGTGTAGCAGTAGTTGATAACTATTTAAGGCGCAGGCTTTGCCTGGAACAGGATACACCACCCCTTTTTGATGTACCAAATCTTAATGAACGGGCCCGCTATTGGGAGAGGCTTTCAGGACACAACGTTGAGGTATTCATAGGCGACTTAAATGATTGGGATTTCACATCTGATGTGTTCCGTCGTTTCCTTCCTGAGGTTATCATTCACTATGCTGAGCAGCCCTCTGCGCCGTATTCCATGTTAAACAGACAGGCAGCCATGCTGACCTTGAAAAACAATCTAGGGGTCACGGCAAATGTCATCTTTGCCATTAAAGAAATCTGTCCGGATGCCCATTTAGTCAAGTTAGGAACAATGGGTGAATATGGCACGCCTAATATCGACATTGAAGAAGGTTGGATTGAAATACATCATAAAGGACGAAAAGATCGTTTTCTTTATCCTCGTCAAGCAGGAAGCCTTTATCACACAACAAAGATAATGGATACAGATCTGCTCTGGTTCTATGTACGCATGTGGAATCTGCGAGTTACCGACCTGATGCAAGGGCCGGTATATGGGCTTTTCACAGAGGAAAATAGAAATGACAGTCGGCTATTTCCTTTTTTTAACTATGATGAGATTTTTGGTACTGTACTAAATCGCTTTGTCGTCCAGGCTGTAGCCGGCTATCCTTTAACAATATACGGCAAAGGAGGACAGACTCGCGGTTTCTTAAACATTATTGACACCCTAAATTGCGTAAGACTTTCCATAGAAAACCCCCCTAAAAAAGGCCAACTTCGTATATTCAATCAATTCACTGAAACTTTTAGCGTATCAAATCTTGCAGAAAAGGTTAAGGAAGCAGGGCGGCGTCTAAAACTCGATGTACAAATTCAACACCTGGAAAATCCTCGTAAAGAAGAAGAAGAACATTATTATAATCCAATACATACCGGACTCATTGAATTAGGTCTCGAGCCACACTATCTCACAATTGACACGATAGCTGAAATGATGCAAGAGGTCATGAAACAAAAGGACAGGATTCAGAATCATTCTATTTTCAGGAGAATCAAGTGGGCATGAACTGGCTTATTACCGGTGGCTGCGGATTTATTGGTATAAATTTAGTGAATACGCTGCAAAAAGAA
>CAZLTF010000363.1:0-2787 GCA_964562195.1 uncultured Bacteroidales bacterium
AAAAGAAAAACTCAGACAAAAGCATTCAAATTCAATATACCAATATCGAAAAAGAACTTTTGCAATGTCTAAAAGAGAATAAAGAAATAACTTTTGACAGACTCGCTGAAATTCTTTTTCTCGAAGAAGAAATATTAATAGAAATTTTGTCTGACTTCTGGAGTATGGGAATCATATCGGGGACTGTTAGAGATAGAATGATTCACTATTCTCTGACTTAGTAGCCCTTTTGCAGGTAATTTTTGTTCTGGAGACAAGCAAGGTTGAATATGGATATATATCTGTGTATTAGTGCGTTGCATAAATAATCAGAATTTTTGAATTTGATTCTTTGCACTGGAATTACGATTTATTATTATGGAGCAATAAATAAACAGGAAAGTGAAAAAAAGAAGAGTTTATAGTAGAGTTGTTTTCTTCTTGATGGTACTATGGCTTATTTTTATTTCATTTCAAGGAAAAACCCAAGAAGACAATGCAACAGATTTTGTATTGTTGTGGAAAACTGCTTTGCAGAATTTGCAAAACGGAGGCAATACGGATACCATTGTATCTCAATTTGAAAATTTGCACTATCAATGGCGTGATTCTTTCAATACTGCAGAAGCATTTGCCGCCGGAGGAAACTTCAACTTTTTGGCATATCCGCTTCAAAAAGAAATCCTTGATTCCTTATTGAATAAAGCTGCCATAGAGGTCAAATCAAACTACAAAGCAGATACAAACAACAGCATAAACGCTTCAAAATTACTATATTACATTGCACGATCACAATTTTTTACTCGTTCTTTTGAAGATGCGTTACTAAATTATTACCAAGCGGAAGATATCATTGGAGATAAAAAAAATATATTTATCAATACAATCTATGAATCCATAGCTGACACGTATGAAGAAATTGCGGAATATGAAATTGCCGTTGCATATTATCATATTTTATTGGAAAAATACAATATGATATATGGAGCATCCCATCATAGAGTAGCTTTGTTGCACGAAAAATTGGGAATTTGCTATTCCCATATCGAAGATGAGAGACTGCTTGATACTTTATACGGAAAATCGCTCAATGATTTGGCAAAATATCATTTTGAACAATCCTATCAAAAAAATTTACAATACTTCAAAGGTGAAAACAGATTCTCGGCAGTTAATTTATTTCAAATAGGAATCAGCACATATTACAAGATTCATTTTTTATCGGACAAACAAGCAAATTCCAATATTGAAAAATCCATTCATTTGCTCAAAAAGTCCATTCGTCAATTATTGAAATTTTATCCGGAGGAAGTAAAATTAGGTAATGTGTATAATATTTTAGCCTTCTGTTATAGTGGGAAAAAAGAATTTGATTCGACAAAATATTTTCTCAAAAAAAGCTATAAAACACAATTGAAAAACAGAGGAAAATATCATCCTATGACAATGCTGGCTACGGATTATTTAGCTGAGATTGTGTATAAAGATAATATTGACAGCTCTCTTTACTATTTGCAAAAAGCACTTACCTATTGCATCCCTGATTTTCATCCTAAAAATCTCAATGATAGTCCCAATGTTGATATGTTTAGACTTGACAATTATATGTTTAGACTTATCAACAAGATGAAAACAAGAGAACTGAAAAGAAAATACGACGACTGTCAAGATTTCAAATATCTCGATATTGCATCACAAGTGGCATTATTGAATTTGGAAACCTACAAAGAAATTCTCAAAACACAACATCTCAGTGCAGAATTTGGACAATGGACAAAAGAGTTGGATCAGCTCAACAAAATATATTACCAAATAATGGTTCAAAAATACCATATCACAGGAAATGTTGAATATTTGGATACAATCATAAATGTACTTGAAGAAAACACAAGATACTCCAATGTTTTGCGTGAAGATATTGGCTTGGCGCAAGGGGATAATTTAAGTAACACCGTAAACAAAACTCAAGACGTTCCACCTCTTTCAAGAATGAATGGCAAGATGGCTGCTCTCACAGAAAAAAATCACAATTCATTTCATCAAAAGCAATATAATGAAGTGATTCGTTTACAAAAAGAATATTTCTATCTATCGATCCGAAAACAAGAATTACACAAGATGATTTCCATTTCAAAATCCAATAAAAGGAATGTTAAACATAGGTTTGTAAAGCTGGAAACTATTAGGCAAAATATATCCGGCAAATCATTGTTGATGAAATACATTGTAATGCCCGATAGAATAGATGTTATCGCAATTAGCAAAAAAGATGTAATCCTTTGTTCCCTGCCCTCATCTCCGCAAAAAATCAAAGATTCTATCAATATATTTTTTCAATCTTTATTCGAAACATCAGCGTATAACACTGAAACCAAACACTATACAACTATTGCCCACAATCTATTTAAGATGATCTTCCCAAAAAAATTAGACTTAATAAAAGATAATAAATCCAGATTATTGATATATACAGACGACTTTCTATCGAAAATTCCATTTGAAGCATTACTGACAAAAAATACCGACGAAGACATTATTTACTTCAACAAATTGCCATACCTTATCAATCAATACAGCATATCTATACTAACAAGTCTTGACCAAATTTTTGCTAAACATAAAGTCTCAAACCATACATATCGATATGTTGGTTTCTCTCCCAAGTATAAAGATGAGCAAGATCTGAAATTCAATAGAATAGAAATAGAATCAATAGCAAAAACACTACAAGGAAAAAGCTTTACGGACAACCTCTCCAATAAAAATAATTTTTTAAAACATCTAAAATCATCGGATATTATTCAGCTC
>CAZLTF010000364.1:0-12449 GCA_964562195.1 uncultured Bacteroidales bacterium
ATATTCACGCTATCTTTTTTTGTATAGACCATTGGTTTACAATTTACCGGATAATAAATTTGGAAGGCGCATTAGTTTATTGTTATTTCCAGTATATTTTATTATTTTCCTAACGACTACATTACATTACCAAGTTTCAAATATTATACCGCTCTGGTCCATTGATAATTCGACTAATAATATTGCCGTTGGTACTAATTATGAAGATGTTATCAAAAATAGCAACAATTTATATGTAGAATATTTTGCTATTCAATCTAAAATAATTACCGACCCGTATATAAAAGTAATAATCCCTTTGAGAAAATATATAGAAGACCCTTTAATTGATTTTAATCCCGACTTAAAACCGGGGAAGGATATACGTGGTTATTATTCTGGTTTTCGATTAACAATCAATAATATGAGTATTAATGTACATGAAAAAACAAATATTGACAGTCTTGCAAATATGTATTTAATTAATTTTGAAAAATATTATAGTTTTAAAATAGATAGTATAACATGCAAAACGGATTTTATTATAACAAATAGTAATGATGATTTGGGTATTGAAACCTATATTGGAATAAAGGATTTGTCAGAAGGGAAACATATCATTGAATTTCAAAAATTAAAAAATAAAGATGCGGATTCTCTTGTTAGTATTATAAAAGTGCCTTTTTGGTATTACAAAGATTGATAATTAATAAATGAGTTACATTGAATAATAATATGAGAATAAATAGACGCTTGCTAATCGAGTAACCGGCTAACCACCAACCCCTAGCCTGCACACCTCTCACACCACCGAGCCACTTCGACTCCGCTCAGGGTAAACCAAGCGGTTCTCGTACACGGCGGTTCTCTAAACCAAGGAAAAAAGTAAATGTTTTTGATTTGGGGTAATTTTAAGATACAAATCTAGTAGAGATAGGTAGGCTCTGCTGAAAAAACTCAAACAGGTAAGAAAGAATGAATTACATAACAATATCAATAATAAAGGGCAAGAGAAACCAGCGTTTTTTCCAAAAAGTCTTGTGTCTTTTCAAATGCTTGGGCAAAAATGCACTTGACTTGGCACTAATTCAACTCGAAGTATTTCAAAGACCGGTCAAAAAACAAACAAATAAAAAAATGAAGGCACTTCTGTGATTTTCAGCAGACCCTAAATACAAGATATTCAATAGTTTGAGAAGAAAATACATCTATATTGTGTGAGAATGCTAATTTAAATTCACTAAAGGCTTGCTCATTCAATAAGAAATTGTAATTTTGCCGCCCAAATGGAGTAGTATTTTATACTTTCTATCTCCTTAAAGAAAAGGGGATTTACGTTCAGAAAACAAGAAAAACAAACAAAAAAACAGAATTAAATGTACGAAGAAAAAGAAAAATCATTTTTTAGATTTGAAGACTTACGAGTGTATGACAAAGCCTTAGACTATATCGAATGGGTAATGAAAGCCACACAAGCCATTCCCGAAGGGAAAGCACAGGATCTATCATCCCGTTTTAACCATGCAGCGATGAAAATTGCTACTCACATTGCCGAAGGTAGCGCCCGTAAGAAAGTACAATTTGTATTGTACCTCAAAATGGCAAAAAGTATGGTACGTGAATGTATTGTTTACACAACCATCATGGAACAAGAAAATTACGCATCCGAAGAAGAAATCGAAATTTCGCGGACACATCTGATGGAACTCACCAAGATGCTCGGAGCATTGATAGGTTCTCTCCAACGCCCCAAAGGTGAAAGAAGAAGATATGACGACAATAAACAAAATGAGACTTCTGACCCCAAAGAATTAGCGTCTGACGATGATATGGGTTACAACAATGAATTTGAAGATACTACGGTAGAGTTTGATTTGGATGATGATATTTCTCAAAGAATATAATCCTATTATCCGGAATTCATATTTCTAAAAAATAATTACAAAATGGCAATATTAAAAGCATTCAAAGGGGTAAGACCTCCGGCTCAATACGTCCAAGAAGTAGCTTCCAGACCCTATGATGTACTCAACTCCCAAGAAGCACGCAAAGAAGCAACAGAAAAATCGCTGCTTCATATTATCAAACCGGAAATAGATTTACCCGAAAATGTGAGTCTTTATGACGATCAAGTATATCAAAAAGCAAAAGAGAACTTTCAGAAATTTCAAGATTTGGGTTGGTTGGTACAAGATGATAAAGAATATCTCTACATCTATGCTCAAACGATGAATGGCAAAACTCAATACGGCATCGTAGGAAGTGCAGCTGTCGAAGATTATATGAATAATGTAATCAAAAAACATGAGCTGACCCGTCCGGACAAAGAAGAAGACAGGATGAAACACGTACGCATCAATAATGCCAATATCGAGCCGGTATTTTTTGCTTACCCTGCCGTGAAGGAGATTGATGACATCGTAGCCAAAATCGTAAAAGAAAACAAACCGGAATATGATTTCGTAGCAGATGACGGCTTTGGTCACCATTTTTGGGTAATCAGGGAGCAAGACAAAATAGATCGTTTGATAAGATTGTTTGATGCTATTCCCAGCACCTATGTCGCTGACGGTCATCATCGTACAGCAGCCGCTGCATTGGTTGGAAACGAAAAAAAGAATCAAAATCCCAATCATACCGGAAAGGAAGAGTACAACTATTTTTTAGCCGTTCATTTCCCCGACAATCAATTGACAATCATTGATTACAATCGTGTAGTCAAAGACCTGAACTCTTTGTCAAACGAAGAATTTCTGAACAAAGTCGAAGAGCATTTTGTTATCACCAAGATGGGAAGTGAACCATATAAGCCTGCTTCATTGCACGAATTTAGTATGTACCTCAATCATACTTGGTACAAAATGACTGCCCGACAAGGCACTTACAATGATAATGATCCCATAGAAGTATTGGATGTTACCGTTCTTTCAAAGTATGTGTTGGATGAGATTTTGGACATTAAAGATTTGAGAAGATCCAAAAGAATCGATTTTGTAGGCGGAATACGAGGTCTCGAAGAATTGCAAAAAAGAGTTGATAGCGGTGAAATGGCAGTTGCTTTTGCCCTGTATCCCGTCTCAATGAAACAATTGATAGATATCGCCGATAGCGGTGAGATTATGCCTCCCAAAACAACTTGGTTTGAACCCAAACTTCGTAGCGGGTTGGTAATTCACAAATTGGATTAAAAATACAAGGAGAGAGCAAATTTTTGCTCTATAATATGAAGGCAAAATTACGTATGTAGTTTTGCCTTTTTTGGTGTGCCACAGTCGAAAAATATAAGCATTCACTCCATTGTTCCATAAGTCTCGGAAATTATGAAATCCAACTTTTGAAAATAAATTATTTTCGATGCTTATCGCGTATAGATATTATACTGTTGCTTAGGAAAATAAAATCTTCAAAAGAAAGTCTTTCAGCCCGGAGCAACATCATATTATTAACATCAATAGTATTTGGGAAATTAAATTTTTTCAAAGCATTTTTCAATGTTTTTCGTCTTTGATTGAAGGCGGTCTTGACTACGTCTTTGAACAAGGGAAAATCCACTTCGGGGGCTTTCTTTTTTCGCCGTAGGCGCAATACTGCAGATTGTACTTTTGGAGGAGGAACAAAAACTTTGTTGCTTACCGTAAACAGCATTTCGACTTCAAAATATGCTTGCAAAAGCACACTTAAAATTCCATATTGTTTATTTCCGGGAGCGGAAACTATTCTTTCGACGACTTCTTTTTGAAACATTCCTACCACTTCTTCGATATGATCGCAATAATCCAATACTTTAAAAAGTATGGGACCGGAGATATTGTAGGGGAAATTGCCAATGATGTTGAAATCTTCTTCGCCGAATAATTTTTTCAAGTCATATTTTAAAAAATCGGCATAGAGAAAATTTTCTTGATGAGCGGGAAATTGATTTTTTAGAAATTCTATGGATTCTATATCCAAATCAATTGCTACGAAGTGGCTAAAATTGCGTTTTAGAAGGAGATGGGTGAGGATACCTGTACCGGGACCTACTTCCAAGACCGGATGAGTAGTACCGGAGAGAGCATCTACAATTTTGTGTGCAATATTCGGATCTACGAGGAAATGTTGCCCCAGATGCTTTTTTGCTTGTACAGGATTTTTCATAGAATAGATTATTTGTGTATATATTCAGGTGCTTCTGTGGAACGAAAACACCCTCTTTGAAAAGAAAATAAATGCAAGACTTTTTGGAAGAAGCCTTGATTTTTCTTGCATTTTATAAATGATTTTTTTACGCAATTCATTTTCTTTCAAGTATTTGAGAGTTTTTCAGCAGAGCCTAGTTAGAAAATACCAAGCAAAGTAAGAGCTATTATCTTAAAGTAATTTTTGAGACTGGGGTTGTTGATATATTTCATATTCAATTGCAATTTGTGAGGCATAACCACCTCAATATAAGTCTTTTCCGGATTAGTGGATTGAGCAAGGATTTTATTTTCATTGTGATATTCAATAGAAGCATAATCCGTAATGCCGGGTTTGACCGAAAGTACTTTTCGTTGTTCGGCATTGTACAGATTTACGTATTTCCGGACTTCCGGACGAGGTCCTACCAAGCTCATATCACCTATCAACACATTCAATAATTGGGCAAATTCATCCAATTTATATTTACGGATAAATCTTCCCACCTTTGTGATACGCGGATCATCATCGCCGACTGTCAAAAGTCCGTTTTTGTCCGAATCCGTACGCATAGAGCGGAATTTATAAATCCAAAAATCTTTATCATCTTTGCCAACGCGCATTTGACGATAAAAAACATTTCCTTTACTTTCCAATTTGATAGCAATAGCCAAGGCTAAAAACAAAGGACTAAGAAGCAAAAGTCCTGCAAAAGAGAAAAATATATCCAAAACACGTATCATACTGATAATTCTTCTACGGAAGTGATGACTGCATCAATTATTTTACCTACATCTGTGTCTGAAAGGTCTTGATAAACCGGAAGACTTATTTCACGTGAATAATTGTCGAAAGCGACCGGAAAATCATATATTTTGTAGCCCATATTGCGATATGCGGTATGCATTGGAAGAGGACGATAATGTACATTCACCGAAACATCTTTTTCAAAAATTTTTTGAATTATCAGATTTCTTTGTTTTTCTGTAATATCCTTTATACGAAGTAGATACAGATGATAAGAAGATTCTTTGTCCTCATTTATCAATTCCGGCAATTGTGCCCATTCGTAATTGCCAAAAGCCTTTTGATAAGTATTCATAATATCTTTGCGACGGGGAAGATTATCCAACTCATAATATTTCAGTGCTATCAAGCCCAGAGAAGCTTGAATATCTGTCATATTTCCTTTATAAGCAGCCTCGATCACATCATATTGCCATCCACCGATTTGTGTTTTGGCGAGAGCATCCTTACTTTGCCCGTGTAGAGACATAATATTCAGCTCATTATAAACACGCTGATTGTCAAAAGGAGGTGGAAGATTAAAAGCAATAGCGCCCCCTTCGGCGGTAGTCAGATTTTTCACTGCGTGAAAAGAAAAGACAGTAACATCGGTAAAAGTTCCAGCAAGTTTATTTTGGTATTTAGCACCAAGCGAATGTGCCGAATCGCTCAAAACCAATATTCTCCCCAATAATTCTTGATTTTTGGTTTTCGCTTTGAAAAGTGATTTTATTTTTTCTTCTTTTACCAGTGTATTGATAGCTTGATAATCTGCCGGTAAGCCACCCAGATCGACCGGCAAAATCACTTTGGTGCGAGAACTAATTGCTTGCCGTAGTTTTTCGACATCTATCAAAAAATTATCTGCTTGAATATCTACCATTACGGGCTTGGCACCGGTATGTATTACCGAGCTTGCCGTAGCGGTGTAAGTATAAGCCGGAATGATGACTTCATCTCCTTCTCCAACACCATACCATCGCAATATGATTTCCAATCCGAAAGTACCCGAACTTACACAGAGTGTTTTGGGATTGCCGCAATATTCTTCCAACTTCTTTTCAAACTGCTTGGTTTTGGGTCCGGTCGTTATCCATCCGGATCTCAATGTGTTTGTCACCTCTTGTATCGCCTCTTCCTTGATATGAGGCGGTGAAAATTTAATCATATCTCTCTTTTTCTTCCGTTTTCTCTTCCAATAAAATAAGTGTCACCAAACACCCTGTATCTCCGGACTTCAACCACCACCATTTTTGGCATCATCAAAAATCCTTATTATCCACAATTTCCGGACTATCCAAACCGGATACATTGAACATAATAATTTGCAAAGATACAATTTATTGATGTATTGCATCGAGATTTTGAGTTATTTTATATATCGCATTTCATATTTAAAAGAAATCCCTACCTTTGCTTTTGAAATTTGAAAAAAGATACATTTTGTTTGTTTTTGAAAAAAGCTCTGCATCTATCGACTGCCGGAGCAGAAATTCATATTTATTTGAACAATAAAAAAAGTGGGAAAAATGAAAGTTATACGTAAAATTTTGGTTTTGTGGATCATATTTATCATTGCCGCTTGTACGGACGACAATCGGGAAGTCGTCATATACACTTCTGTAGATCAAGTTTTTTCGCAAGCGATTTTGAAAGATTTTGAAAATGAAACAGGGATAAAAGTCAAAGCGGTATTCGACACAGAAGAGACCAAATCCACCGGTGTACTCAATCGATTGATAGCCGAAAAGAATAATCCGCAATGTGATATTTTTTGGAGTGGTGATCCGGTACGTAGTATCATATTGAGTGATAAAGGTATCACGGCAGCCTATCATTCCCGGTTTGCAGATGATATCAATCCGGTTTTTAAAGATTCTGAAAATCATTGGACCGGATTTTCGGCACGTGCCAGAGTCCTTATTTATAACAAAAAAATGCTTTCGGAAGAAGAAATTCCACAATCTATCTTTGATCTTACGGATGAAAATCTAAAAGGCAATTTTGCTATTGCCAATCCGTTGTTTGGGACAACCACCTTTCATTTTGCAGCCATATTTTCTTTATTGGGGGAAGAAAAAGCAAAGCAATTTTTGCAAGATTTGAAAGACAATCAAGTGGTCATTGCAAGCAGCAACGGGGATGTCAAAAAACGTGTTATGCAAGGCGAAGTAGCTTGTGGATTGACAGACACGGATGATGCTTTTGAGGCTATGAAAGAAAGCCGGGATATTGGTTTTGTTTTTCCGGATCAGAACGGCATAGGAAGTCTGATAATGCCCAACACCTTAAGTATTATCCGCGGCGGAAAACATCCCGAAAATGCCAAAATACTATTTGATTATTTACTCAGCAAAGAGACCGAAGCAAAATTGGCTGTTTCCTGTGCACAAATGCCCTTGCACAAATCCGTGACAACTCCCGAAGATATCCCTTCTTTGGATGCGATCGTTCCGATGCATATCGATTATCACAAAACAGCCCGGAAATTAGAAGAAATTCAAGATTACATTAAAAAGTGGGCAGAAAAATAAGACTTTCCCGGATGAAGACTACCGCTACACGGGATTTTCTGTTTTTGCCAGCAAAATATCTTATTTTCGGGAAGCCCGGAAGAGAATATCTTTTTCGCGTTCATTGAGACTATTGTATCCACTTTTGGCTATTTTATCCAAAATTCTATCAATCTCCGCCTGATTGTGGCGTTTTTGAAGATTGTATTCTTCATCCGTAAAGCGTTCTCCTTCGGAGTAAGTGATTTTGAATTTATTTTTTTTCTCAAATAAGGCGGTAAACCATTTGACAAAACTACTAAATCCAAATGTCAGATCCTTACCTTTCCGGAGAGAATACACAAAAAACCATCCCCACATAGCCCCGCCAATATGCGAAAGATGACCACCGGCATTGCCGGAACGGATATTTAGCAAATCATAAACAAAAAAGAAAATAGCAATCCAATATATTTTTACCGGACCTATAAACATCAATTGCATACGATAATTCGGAACATAAAAAGCGATTGCCGTGACAATTGCCATTACCGAAGCCGATGCTCCGATGGCAAAGGAATAAAAGAACACATTCTCAAACGATGGTAACACATTGAACATCAACACATAAAACAAGGCGCCGGCAATACCTCCCATGAAATAGGTAGCCAAAAGCTGTCGTTGTGACAGATATTGCAAAAATATTTTCCCAAACCAATATAACCATAACATATTGAACAACAAATGCCAGAATCCTTCATGAACAAACATATATGTTATCAATGTCCAAGGATGTATGACAAGATGTCTCAAATTGGAATGAATCGCCAGAAATTGAATGATCTGAGGATACCAATGAGATCGAAAAAGCCACAAAAATGTATTTACAATCTGCAATATCAACCATACCCCCGCATTAATCATAATCAATCTTCCCAAGACATTATTATCTCTGAAGAAACGTTTTATGGAGTCCCAAAGATGGGTATTTGCAGTGCGTCCACCGTATGAATTATCTGAAAATCTCATGATTGATATTGTTCTTTTTCTTTCTAATAAATTCCCAATATTTTATCAAGAAAAGACCAAAAACCATACCACCGAGATGGGCAAAATGGGCGATATTATCGCCTTCCATATTGGCTATTCCGGAAAGTAGTTCGATGATACCAAAAACAATAACAAAATATTTGGCTTTCATCGGAATGGCAAAATATACATAAATCAAAGAATTGGGAAACATCATTCCGAAAGCCAACAAAAGTCCGTAAAGCGAGCCTGAAGCTCCTACAGTCGTCACATTGTACAGTATATTGAGACTTGCCATTTGTTCGTTGGTCCAGTTGAGACCTTTGCTCAAATATCCGGGACCTTTTGTGATGACTTCTTGCAACATCTCCGGAGGTATCTCTCCGACCATCCGGATACGAATGTAAGCAACGAGCATATTAAACAAACCCGCACCGATGCCGGTAAGCATATAATATGTCAAAAAACGGGCTGATCCCCAAGTACGTTCCAAAACACTCCCAAACATCCATACCGCAAACATATTAAAAAATATGTGACTAAAACTGCCGTGCATAAACATATAAGTGACCAGCTGATAGGGACTGAAAAGTGATGATTGCCAATAATGCAATCCTAAGATTTTGCTCAAATCTATTCCGAACTGAGCCTCTACTGCAAAAGTTGCCAAAAACAGTATTCCATTGATAATCAATAAGTTTTTGACTACCGGTGGTAAAATAGAAAATCCTTGTGGTCTATAATCGTTCATTTGTCAATGTTTATTTGGTATTTATGCATTCATATCTATAATCGAAGCCAGCGCCATAGAAAAAATCTGCGTCTTTTATGAAAACGTTTGCGGTATTTGCGGGCGTGTCTTTTGTTGATTTTTATGAGCTTTCGCGAAGCTTTTGAATTTTTTGTTTTCTGATATTTCGCTACTTCTTTTTTATATTGTTTTTCTGCTTTGTATTTATCTTTGGCATATTGTCTTTTTTTTCCTTTCTTTTGGTTTTGCGTGAGCATCAATTGTTCTTCTATGGTACGTGGCGATTCGCCCGTAGCCGGATTGACCGCAACCGCTTTGGGAGGATCCAACATCGCCATTTTTTTGGATTTACACGAAGTGAAAACCATCAACAAAAGAATGATATATGCAAAATATTTTTTCAAAATTTACAATAGTTTAAAATACAATCAATATCTTCAACGGAGATGTTGTGCACCCATCCGTTTACTTTATTTTCCAACATCGTTTGACGTATCTTTGAGATTTCATTCACAGATATGCCGGCATCCGCCAAACGAACCGGAGAATCTATTGAAACAAAAAACGTGCTAAACTTTTCGATGATAGACAGAGGCTCTGTATCATCAAAAATCTCTTTACCCAAACGTATCAAAGGCGTCCGGATTGCATCCGTTTTGCAATGCATCCAAGCGGGATACATAATAGAAAGTGAAGCGCCATGCGGAGTATCATACAATAGAGAAAGAATATGCCCCAAAGCATGCACTCCCCAGTCTCCGGCTTTTTTGCCTTGCAAAGTCAAACCATTCAAAGCATTGGTAGCGGCATACATCATTCTCGCCCGCAATTCATAATCTTGCAGATGATTTAGCAAAGGATGCGCTATTTCCATCATTTCCCGGATGATCGAAAAAATAAATTTATCGGACAAAGGTGCGCTACCACTGCCGAAATAGGCTTCCAATGCGTGTGCAATAATATCCGTAATACCATAAGCCGTATATTTCCGGTTGACCGAAAATGTAAATTCGGGATTAAGAAAAGAATGTTTGGGTGATAAGAGTGGATGCCGCAATGGTTGTTTTTTATTCTCTTGATGATTGCTGATCACAGCAATATTATTCATCTCCGATCCGGTAGCGGCAAGCGTCAAAATATTAATCAAGGGAATTGCTTTGCGGGGAGTCGCTTTTCCTGTCATAAAATCCCAAGCATCTATTTCTTGAGGAATAGCAACGGAAATCAGCTTTGCAGAATCGATCACACTTCCACCACCTACCGCCAATACCAGCTCAGCCCCGAACTTACGCCCTAGCTCCGCAGCTTTATTAACATCGACAATTTGCGGATTGGATTTTATTCCTTGATAGCTAACATATGAAATCCCGTTTTGTCGAAGCATCGCCGTGATCATATCAAAGATACCATTTTGCAATATGGAATTTTGACCGTAAACCAAAAGAATCTTCGTAGCATAAGTCCTTATAAGTCCGGGCAAGCGGGAGACCTGCTCCTTCCCAAAATGTACTTTCGTCGGAAAATAATATTCAAATTGTTCCATATTCTAAATAATCAATCCTATTGAAAATAATATTGCTGTTATCATTATACCGATGGCTGTTTTCTTCAACAAAGGATCAAACAGCTTATTGTTTTTTGAGATTACAAAAGTAAGTATTTTTACGTGAAACGGAATACTTAATAAAAATAGGGCTTGATAATAAGTTCGATGATGGATGAGTACAAAAATACTTAGAAACACAAAAGCCAAGAGGATCAGGGTAAAATGATATATCTTGGCTTTTTGCAAGCCCCACAATACCGGAATTGTGATTTTTTTTGCCTTTTTGTCGGAGGCTATATCTCTCATATTGTTGATATTAAGTACAGCTACGCTGAAAAACCCCATAGCTGCTGCCGGAAAAAGAATAGTAGATTCAAAACTCAAAGTATTGAGAAAAAACGTTCCACCGATGGCTACGGGACCAAAAAACAGAAAAACAAAAACATCACCCAAGGCTTTGTATCCGTATGGAGTTTTGCCCAAAGTATATTTCAAAGCCGCCAAGATAGCACCCAAACCAAGCAATAGAAAGAGAGAAAAATGGGCAGACAGCCCCCATAATCGATACAATAGAAGTGAAATTCCAGTCACAAAACTCAATAATGCAAACACCAAAATTGCAATTTTCATTTCACCGATACCAATCAAGCCGCTCTGCATACTCCTGCTTTCTCCTACACGCTCTTCATTGTCCGTATTTTTAATAAAATCACCGTAATCATTAGCCAAATTGGATAAAATCTGAAGAAAAAGCGTAGTCAATAAGACCAAGACCGAAACCATCCCGTCCCATTTACCGGCGAAGACGGCAAGGGAAATACCGACCAAAACACTAGCAAATGATAGAGGTAATGTTCTAAGTCTAAACGCTTTAATCCATTTTTTCATATACTTCAAATTGTTGGCAAAGATAATGCATTCAACAATAGGATTGAATAAAATTTTTTATCCCGATATTTCACTAATTTTGCAAAAAAAATAGACGATGATAAATCTATTCAATCAGGTTTCGGAATCCTATCAAGAATGCAGCGAAAATACCAAACCTTGGATACGTGCTGTGATCCAAGAGGAAGGGTATAAAGAGGGAGATATTAATTATATTTTTATGAGTGATGAGATGCTTTTGGCAATCAACAAGAGACATTTGAATCATGATTTTTATACAGACATTATTACTTTTGACTTGTCCGAAGAGGAGAAAGAAATTTCGTGTGAGATATACATTAGTACGGATCGTGTGATGGAAAACGCAACAGAATACGGAGAGATATATCCACGTGAGATGCATCGCGTGATGATTCATGGTATTTTGCATCTTTGCGGATATGAAGATCATACGGACGAAGAGAGAAAGGAAATGCGAGCCAAAGAAGATTATTATTTATCCAAATTGGATTTAAATATTATGTTAGAGAGCTAATAATCAGATTAATACACTATTTGTTTCACGTGGAACAAGTACTATTAACATTATAGATTTAAAAAAAATGCGAGGAATATTTCCCGAATATGATGTGATCGTAGTAGGAGCCGGACATGCCGGTAGTGAGGCCGCAGCGGCTGCCGCCAATCTTGGCTCAAAAGTTTTGTTGATCACTATGGATTTGACAAAAATTGCCAATATGTCCTGCAATCCGGCAATGGGTGGCGTAGCCAAAGGGCAGATTTTACGGGAAATTGATGCCATAGGCGGATATTCAGCTAT
>CAZLTF010000365.1:0-1932 GCA_964562195.1 uncultured Bacteroidales bacterium
AAAACCCGTTCCGGTGAATGGAAATACTACCAAGACGGCACAAAAAACAATGACAAGCGTCTAAAACTTACCAACATCGCTCCGGATATCTTTTCCACTGAATTTATAATTCAGGATTTCTATGGCATAAACTCCGGAGAAAATGTAGAACAATTAGCCTTCTTATTTTTCGATGACAAAGGAGAAAGAGTCGCCGGAGAGAAAAACGGAGAGGCTATTCTCGTAGCCGTAAATAATTATATTGCAAAGAAAAAAGCATTGGAGATTGACAGTAGTATTATCACGCAGCGCAAATATATCAGCCACCGTTATGAATGGGGAAAACTTATCATCCTTACCGATCATGGCGAACTCAAAATCACCCCTTTTACAAATGACATTATCCAGATACAAAACCTTTACAACACAGGCACTTATGACTCATCTACCCTCATCAACACCCAAGCGCAACACATACAACTGGAAATACAAAACAAGCAAGAATTCCTGCTTGTCAATAGCGGCAATCTCAAACTAAACATTCAAAAAAATCCCCTTACTATCTCTTTTTCATATCACAACTCTTTTCTGTTAAAAGAAGCTTCCGGATACTACAAAAACATACAATTCTCCGGAGTCAATTTTCATACGGACAGGGACGAGAAATTTAGAGGATTGGGCTATACTTTTCCTGATAACATCCTAAACAACAAAAGATATAACATTCACTATCAACCCGATAGCAACAAAAACATTTCAGGTCTTCGAGCCTATGATCATCCTCCTGTCCTTTTATCTTCCAACAAATATATACTTTTGTTTGACACCTACCACCAAGCATCGGTCGATATTGCAAAAAAACAAGAAGGTATTTTGACATGGAATACATCGGAAATAAACAATACATATTTTATCATTGCCGGAAATACATTTAGGAGTGTTGAAAAATCTTTTTTACAATTGACAAATCAAAAAACACCATTACCTTTTGAAGTATGCTGCAATTTGAATCCCAAACCCTCATACGACCTACAGCAATACTCCGGCACACGCTTCCCTCTCACTCCAAAAGACCTTCAAAAACAAGTCACGGCAATGCTTCATGCAAATATCAGCGGTTTGCCATATCTTCATTCCCAATTTGACATCCTCCACAGGGATGCGAATACCTTTGATCTGATTATTCGCAAAATTCAACTGGCAAGCTATATGCCGGTTTGTAATATTTCAGAAACTTGGACAAGCAAATACTTACACGACTTACCTTCTGACTATCAAACCATTGTACAATCTACCATCCGTTATAGGAAACAATTATTTCCATTTTTCTACACTTTGGCTTGGGAATATATTAGCCAAAATGAACTCATCGCCAAGCCATTGTTTTTCAACTATCCGGATGCCGCTACTCATAAGGATCAGGAAAGCTCATACTTGCTCGGCAATACACTATTGGTTTCGCCGGCGACTGAGCTCACTCAAAAAAACAAAACCATATATTTACCCAAAGGAAACTGGTATGACATTTACAATGGACACAAATATCAAGGAAAGCAAACAATAGAATATCCCCTCACGATAAAACATATCCCTGTATTTATAAAAGCCGGCAGTTTTCTACCCAGTTTCGGGAATTATGATTATTCGGCAGACACCCTGAGAATCACCTATTATCCATCCACAAAAGCCGGCAATTACAATGGTAGGATATATGAGGATGATGGTGGAGGGCTTACTTCTTGGAATAAAAAAAACTATCAGATTCTCAATTTTTTCGCAACGGAAGAAAAAAAGAAAATTATCATTTCCCTCAAAAAACAATTTCATGATTATCCGGGTAGAATAAAGAAAAAAAGAATAATATTGCGTATTTTGGATTTTAACAAAAAACCAAAGAAAATCTTGTTAAACGGAGAGAGATTACCGGACAAAAACAAGAAAAAACAAAATAAT
>CAZLTF010000366.1:0-1654 GCA_964562195.1 uncultured Bacteroidales bacterium
TATGAGTTTGAATGATGAGGAAGATAATTGGATCGCCGTCATAGGCTCACATAATACATTGACCGAGTTCCACGTAGATATAGCAGAACGCCATATAAATCGCCCATTGGCAGGAGGGGTTTTCTATTTTGAACATAACGAGGGAGGTAAGAAAAAAATTGCAATTGCCCAGATGATCTCGCTTGAGTCGGTAAATAAATGGCATGAGGATGCCACTATGAAATCTCTAATAACCAAATATGGCGGGCTAAAGCATATAAGTGGTGTTACTGATACTAAAAGCGGTGTGCTAAGTTTAATAGGTGCTTTTGAAGAAAATGAAAATGGATATACAAAAACAGTGCTTAATACACCCCCAGTATCAGGAACAAAGGTATATCCCCTAACAGAGGACCTTCTTTCTGATCTTGTAAAAAGGGAAAATCCTTGGTATGTAGGATACTTCTACGGATCCAAATGTCCTGCTCCATTAGTAGTAGCCTCATTTAATGAGCTGGGAGAGGCGTATCACTATGGAATTTTTGGAAAAACGGGTTGCGGGAAAAGTGTAATTGCCGCGGAGTTGATTCTTGGATTCGCAAGACACAAGGACATGGGAATACTCGTGCTAGATCCACAAGGGGAATTTTATGATAATAAATTTGCAAATAAACCCGGATATCCCTTAGACTTTACAGGAACGCTCAAAAAAATTAGAAAAAGAGTTAAGTTTGTTGATTTGTGTAATGTAAATCTCGAAAGCAAATCTTTGTTTTTGTCGCTTCTTAAAAAATGTCGCTTTTTCACGTATCTTGGAATAAAAACAGCCGATCATCAAAATGAGATCATTGATATCCTACATAGCGAGCTATCTAAATTACAAAAAAATATTAGAGATATCACACTCGATGAAATTATAGATATCATCAACAAAAAAATTAAAAAGGTTTACAAAACACAGCAGCTAGACGTACGGTCCTATTACACAGAGAAAAAGAGCCTCATAGACAACATATGGAATAAAATTCATGGGCTATTTTCTTCCGGTACTTCCAGTCTAGAGAATATTATTTTGAACGTTCTAGAAGATCACTATGTGGTGATATTGGATATTGATAAGATTTCGGCGTACATTGCACAAGTTGTGAGAAATGTCAGTGGCGAGGACATAAAAACAATAATGTTGCAGGAGATAGTAAAGAAAATAACACGTACAATAAGAGTCAAATACAGGGACTCAAAAGGACCGTGTAACGCGCTTATAGTTTTTGACGAGGCACACTTATATATACCCCAATCTACCAAAAACGATGAAATAAATAAACTCCGAAGAAGTCTAATAGAGGCAGTGCGAATGACACGAAAATATGGCATAGGATGGATGTTCATTACAACGACCATTGCAGACACGTCAAAAGAGATATACAAACAACTTACAGTAAGGATATTTGGATACGGGCTTAATGTTGGCGCCGATGCGGAACATTTGAAGGACACAGTTGGACGGGATGCATTTGAGGTGTATAGGAGTCTTCCGGATCCAAAACAAACAAACAAGTATACTTTTCTTCTTACAGGTCATATTTCCGCGATAGGGACACCAGGCACACCAACGATAATAGAAATGTTCGAGTCACCAGATGTGTTCTACAGTAAAAATAAACTCGACGAACCT
>CAZLTF010000367.1:0-2966 GCA_964562195.1 uncultured Bacteroidales bacterium
AATACTTGTCCCAGATAAACTTTAAGCCCGTGATAGTATTGTTGTAGTTTGATATGTGTCATTGCTTGATTGTCTTGGTGAAATTCAATGGTTTGAAATTCACTCGCCGGATTGTCGATTTGCAATATTTTCTTTATCGAATTGAGATAATCAATCGCAGCCAATTCTACACTGCTTTTCTGATTGGCATCAAAAGATAAAGCATCCTTTTGACTGCCTTCGATAAAAATCAGTTGTCCTTTTTTATTAAAGCGCATCTTGGAATATGTTCCGTTTTCGATATTACCCAATGGTGCGAATGGAATACTATGATAATTAGCATCTACCAATGGATTATTTCCTGTTTGTATGTTCTGCATATTCAATGAGGCGGATATTTTGCCTGTCGAGATGTTTTCTTTTTTCTTGACATCAAATGGGTTTTGCTTTTGTGCAAATATTCCTATCGAGAGGCAAAGGCTTAGCACAGTTGTAATAAATGTAATTTTTTTCATAAGATATGTATTTATTGATTTGCAATTAATGTATTAAGTTCTTGATAAAAGTCTGCGACTGATTTGGACACTTTCTCCATACCTCCCCAAGTAATTTTCTTTTCTATTGAATCATTTTGATATCCGATAAATGAATACATGTTTCCTGGCTTTGAAAATTGTAAAGTGTCAAATCCTTTGGAAATGAATTTTTTAAACAAAGCTCTTGCTTTTTTCTTTGGTATTTTTCCGATTTCTTCTTTCTTTGAGGTCAATGAATTGATCTTAAAAATAGTGCCATTGTATGCCAGTGAATAGACCTTAGTAATATTGGTAAATCCTCCTCCCGAACCAAATATGATATCGTTTTTTGACATCTCCTTTAATTTTTTGGAGGGAACACAAGCAACAATGGCAATCATTACTAAGATAAGTAAATAGTTTTTTTTCATAGTAGGTATATTATAATTATGAGGCAAAGTTACAATAAAAAATAATTAGAATAAAAATAAATAAAAAAAAAGCCTGCTTATATCTTTAAGCAGGCTTTTTTTAAGTATTTATTGACTAATGAATCACTACCAATTTGGAAGTTTTTGCGGTTGTAGCTGTTGTTAATTGGACAACATAAGTGCCCGGATTGAGGGATGCTACGTTATAGTTAATTGTATTTTTTCCTTTTGGATAACGGTCGGAAGATTCGTACACCAATCTACCGTTAAAATCAAAAATACGTAGTGATGCTTTGGTAGTGTTTTCAAATTTAAATTCGATCGTAGTATTCCCGGTAGCCGGATTAGGGAATACCGTT
Organism: uncultured Bacteroidales bacterium; assembly: GCA_964562195.1. Classification (GTDB taxonomy): domain Bacteria; phylum Bacteroidota; class Bacteroidia; order Bacteroidales; family S143-32; genus S143-32. The sequence continues at coordinate 1,285 of CAZLTF010000367.1, forward strand.
AAGGTTTGAACGTTTTCTGTCAGCAAGTTATGTTCGTTGATTCCTACAGCTTTGAGGTAAGTGTCATCGCGGAAGATTCCACGTCCATAAGTAGCTGCATAGATACATCCATAATTGTCAGCACCCGAATACACATCTTGGATAGTTCCACCACCTCCGGTAGGATTGGGTCTGTTGAACACATCCCACATTTTTTTCTCACTTTGTTGAATTAAGGCAAGAACAGGTATATCACCGATCGTATTATTTGAAGGTGCCCAGACCACTTCGCCATCTTCGAGTTCATCAGTGGTAAAGATGCCGTGTTCGGTACCGATGATTGCTTTTTTAGACCATCCCATTTCCAGTATTCCTGAAAATACGGGGAAAGCGGGCAAATTTCCTTGTACGGATACAAATTCAGCTTCATCAGAAGTCGCATTTGTAGAGTAATAGACGTTGGAAGCATATCCGTAAGAGCCGCGAGTAACCAATAGTCTATCATTGTATTTAGGATCTGCGCTAAGTGATGTTATGATTTGTCCGCTATCAGGCAATGATAATTCGGTCGTAGTGATAACACATAATGAATCATCGATTGAAGATTGCGCTCTTGAGAAAGCATCTTTGATATTGTCAATTCTGAAAAGTCTTCCGGCTTGTGTCCCTACAAACAGGTGGTCGCCGTTTTTGGAATAAGCCATCGCTGTCGGATTTCCTTCCACTCCGCTGGAATCAGCGAAGGAGATTCTAACCCATTCCGCATATTTGTCAAAGGACATACCGTCATAGGTCATAAAGATCTCATCTTCGAAAGCAATGAATGTACGAGAGAAATATCTGTCTTGAATATACAAGGTATCATTTTTGACAACATCAGCAGGAAGGACATATTCAAAAGGATATTTGTTGCAATTACTGGGTACCAAAATAGTTGTCCCGGCTGACAAGCTATCTTTGACAATATATTCCACATTCAATCCACAGTCATCCACATCAAAAAATTCTTTGTGTAATATCGGCATCAGATATGTATTCAAATCCAACTCATACTCCATATATCCATCCACCAATGAGTCAAAAAGATTGAGTGAAGCATCAACTCCCAAATTATTGGATCTGAATATCAGATCTTCATAAGCGGATGTATTGATATGATTTTTTGTGATGGAATAGAAAATACCGGGAGGATTGATAATGTCAAGTAGTTTGTTGTCAATCAGGGACATTGCTACATTTCCTCCATCGGAAGCAAACCCGTGATAGATGTTTTTTCCAAAATAGTCGCCGTGAATATTTTTGGCAATAAGTTGAGGACCGTTGTCTTGTGTTCCGCCTAATACGACTCCCTGTTTGGTACCGACAGCTACACTGTAAAATTGACTAATATTCAAGCCTTTGTTTCTGGCTTGATAGGTGTGTATTTCTGTTCCTACAACTGAATAAAAGACACCTCCGTCCGTAGCGATCAGGTCTTCTAAACCTCCAGTAGGACGAAATGCAATCGAATGAATGTCATAGTGCAAATACCAAGTGTTATAAGCTTCAACGACACCTGAAGAAATATATGTCCAATCATAATTGCCATATTCATCACTGATACCTTCGAGAAGGTCTCTACCGCCCACTAATATTCTTGAATCATCATCAGGATAAACGCTTATGGTGTTATCATAGTTGCCTTGATGGGCGAGATTGCCATA
>CAZLTF010000368.1:0-9004 GCA_964562195.1 uncultured Bacteroidales bacterium
ACACGGAGAGTTTCACACGGAATTCACGGAATAACACAGAGAATTTCACACAGAAATCACAGAATTACACGGAGAGTTTCACACAGAACTCACAGAATAACACAGAGAGTTTCACACAGACTTCACAGAATTACACGGAGAGTTTCACACGGAAATCACGGAATTACACAGAATTTTTCACACAGAACTCACAGAATTACACAGAGAGTTTCACACAGAACTTACAGAATTACACAGAGAGTTTCACACGGAAATCACGGAATTACACAGAATTTTTCGCACGGAATAGTACAGGTTTTTGCATACACAATTCACAGAATTGTACGGAGTTAATAGGCAGTTTCGATAATTGTTTATTCACAATTTACTCTCTCTGAAACATTATGCAATAATTCCGTGTGACATCGTGAAAGTATTCATTAATGCTAACTATCAATTCATTTTTCAAACTTACAAGCTTCTTTATTTTGTAGCAATAAACAGGAGTCTGTCTAAGGAAGTCAAAGAATAATACAAATCTTTCCGGATACGGAAAAAATAGTACCTTTGCAACGGTAAATTTATGGTATGCGAGTAGAGACAAAAGAGCTAATCAAGAAATATGGTCATAGAACCGTAGTCAAAGGTGTGAGTATCAATTTTGATGAAGGTGAGATCGTTGGGTTGTTAGGTCCCAACGGAGCCGGAAAAACTACTACCTTTTATATGATTGTTGGGCTGATAAAACCCAATTCGGGAAAGATATTTTTGGATGGAAAAGATATTACCAAATTGCCAATGTACAAACGGGCACAGCTGGGAATAGGCTATTTGCCTCAGGAAGCATCGGTTTTTCGTAAATTGAGTGTGGAGGATAATATTCGTTCGGTATTGGAATTTACCGATTTGTCACGAAAAAAACAACGTATGCGAACCGAAGAGCTAATCGAAGAATTTGGATTGGAAAAGGTGCGGAAAAGTATGGGAATACAGTTGTCGGGTGGCGAAAGACGACGTACCGAAATTGCCAGAGCTTTGGCGATTAGTCCTCGTTTTATTCTGTTGGATGAACCTTTTGCGGGTGTTGACCCTATCGCCGTTGAGGATATTCAAAGTATTGTGAAAAAATTAAAGGAAAAGAATATTGGTGTGATCATCACAGACCATAACGTCCACGAGACTTTGAATATTACCGATCGTTCGTATTTGCTGTTTGAAGGTGCAATCTTGAAACACGGGTCTGCCGAAGAACTGGCTGCCGACGAACAAGTGAGAAAGGTTTATCTCGGAAGAAATTTTGAATTGAGAAAATAACTTCTCAAAATAGTAATACATACCGCAAAGTTTGCCTGACAATGGATATGAATACTGCAAAGAAGAAAATTGAAAACTTAGTAAAAGAACTAAACGAACACAATTACAGATATTATGTTTTGTCAAAGCCTCTGATATCGGATTATGAATTTGATATGATGCTCAAAGAGCTGGAAGCGCTCGAAAAAAAATACCCCGATTTGATACTGCCGGATTCACCTTCCAAACGTGTAGGAGGTGCCGTGACGAAAAACTTCAAAACCATCAAACATCATTATCCGATGCTCTCTCTCTCCAATACGTACTCGATTGCTGAGATTCAAGATTTTCACAATCGTGTGATAAAAATGGTACCCGAAGAGATAGAGTATGTGTGTGAATTGAAGTATGATGGAGTTTCGATAAGCATTACATACAGAAATGGGGTTTTTGAGCGGGCGATTACAAGGGGAGATGGTGTGCAAGGGGATGATGTGTCCGAAAATGTCAAAACGATCCGGAGTATCCCCCTTAGATTGCGTGGGGATTATCCTGAATATTTTGAAATTCGAGGTGAAATTCTGATCCCAAAACCTTTATTCATTGATTTAAATGAAGATAGGGTAGAGGCTGGGTATGAGCCATTTGCAAATCCAAGAAATGCTGCATCCGGAAGCCTGAAAATGCAAGACTCCGCAGAGGTCGCCAAGAGACCTTTGGATGCTTATTTTTACTATGTTATGGGGGAGAATTTGCCGTTCAATAATCACTATGAGAGCCTGCAAGCAGCCAAAAAATGGGGCTTTAAAGTATCCGATTTTGTTGCAAAATGTGATTCTATCAAATGCATCGAATCTTTCATTGATGAATGGGATAAGATGCGTCATGAATTGGATTTTGAGATCGACGGTATTGTCCTGAAAGTGAATAATCTTGCTTATCAAGAGATTTTAGGATACACGGCAAAGTCACCACGTTGGGCGATAGCCTATAAATTCAAAGCAGAACAAAAATATACAAAACTTATTTCTATTGATTATCAGGTTGGTAGGACGGGAGCAATCACGCCTGTCGCCAATCTCGAACCGGTTCATCTGGCTGGAACTACCGTCAAAAGAGCTTCGATTCACAATGCCGATTTTATCGAAAAAATGGATTTACGCATAGGAGATATGGTAGCCGTTGAAAAAGGAGGAGAGATAATTCCGAAAATCGTTGGTATAGATTTAAGCAGAAGACCATTGAACGCTCCGAAAACTATTTTTATTGCCAAATGCCCGGCTTGTCATACTCCACTAGTGCGTGAGGATGGCGAGGCTGCTTACTATTGTCCTGATAACGAGGCTTGTCCACCACAAATAAAAGGTAGATTGGAACACTTTATCAGCCGCAATGCTATGAATATTATGTCTCTCGGGGAAGGAAAAATTGAGGTACTCTATGAGCATGGATTGGTGACTACTCCTGCCGACCTCTACTCTTTGACCTTTGAGCGCCTGATTGGGGTTGAAAAAACAATTGTTTCCGAAGACGGTTCGGAAAAAGTGATGCGTTTTAGAGAGAAAACAGCACAAAATATCATTCAAGGTATAAATGATTCAAAAACAGCTCCTTTTCATCGCGTATTGTATGCTCTGGGAATCCGGTTTGTCGGAAAAACAGTCGCCAAAATTTTAGTAAAGCATTTTCAAAATATAGAAAGTCTGATGAAGGCAGACTTTGAAGAATTAATTGAAGTAAATGAAATCGGTGACAAAATCGCTAAAAGTATTTTGGATTTCTTCTCCAAAGAAAAAAATAGAAAATTAATCGAAGAATTGAAAAGTGCCAATCTGCAGTTTGAAACGAAAAAAGAAAAATCCATTTCCGATAAACTGAAAGGAATGAGCATATTAGCTACCGGTAAGCTGGAACATTTTTCCCGCGAGGGAATCAAAGAGGAAATCGAAAAACACGGAGGAAAAGCAGTCTCTTCGGTATCTTCTAAGACTACTTTTATTATCGTTGGCGAGAAACCCGGAGCCTCTAAAATCAAAAAAGCGGAGAGCCTGAATGTGAAAATGATAGATGAACAAAGCTTCCTCCGAATGATTGAAGAATGATAAAATTAATATGATGTATATTAATGTGCTGATATACAATGGTATATAATGATTTATTCCGCTTATGATCTTCTTCTTGGAATCAAAAGTGAACATTAAATATTTTTAAGAATTATTTGTTTTTTGTTTTGGGTATTGTTGTAATTTTGCCGCCGTGTTAAAGAATCTGAGAAATATTGTTGTAATAGGCTTTTTGATAGTCCTGTCAAGCGCTTGTTCAAAGTATCAAAAACTTTTGAAAAGCGATGATTATGAGATGAAATATCAAAAGGCGATGGAATTTTATGATAATGGGGACTATTATCGTGCTTTGAACCTCTTCGATATGGTCATCCCTTTTTATCGCGGAGAGAAAGAGTCGGAGGAGATTGCATACCGCTACGCTTTTGCATATTACAAACAAGCCGATTATATCTTGGCGAATTATTATTTCGGGCGTTTTGTGCAGACTTTTCCTCGAAGCGAAAAGGCGGAGGAATGCCTGTATATGAAGGCTTATTGTAAATATCTGGATGCACCTGATTATAATCTGGATCAAACAAACACTGTCGAAGCAATTTCCGAATTGCAATTATTTGCCGATAAGTATCCCGATAGCAAGCACTTGGAAGATGTAAATGATTTGATCGAAGAATTGCATAGCCGCTTGCAGCGCAAATATTTTGAAATCGGTGAGTTGTATATGCATATGCAATTGTATAAGGCTGTGATACAGTCATTTGATGTTTTACTTAATGATTATCCCGATTCAAAATATAAAGAGGAAGCCAATTATTACAAGATAAAAGCATATTATGAATATGCAAATGGAAGTGTCGAAAGCAAAAAAGAAGAACGATACAAAAAAGCATTCTCATTGTCGGAAAATTATATGTTAAATTTTCCCGAAGGAGAATATTTTGCAAGTGTAAAAAAATTAAATACAAAGATTAGGGAGAAATTAAATTTAAATTAACAGATATGGATTTCAAGAAAATTAAAGGCGAAAAAGAAGCAGTTACAAGAGATATTCGCAAAATAATGGAACCAACGGGAAATTTGTACGAAAGTGTAGCGATCTTATCCATTCGTGCCAATCAGATCAGCATAGAAATGAAAGAAGACTTGAAGAAAAAGATTAAAGACTTCGAAACAACCCAAGACAGCTTGGAGGAAATATTAGAAAATAGAGAGCAAATTGAGGTTTCTAAATTTTATGAAAGGTTGCCAAAGCCTACATTGATTGCTATTGATGAGTTCTTAAATGGAAAAATATATTTTAGAAATCCGTATAAAGAAATACAAAAATAGATAAAAAAAATTGTATAACTTTGAAGCAAGCTTTACAGGCTTGCTTTTTGTGTTTATATTAAGTTCGTAATATTTTGTAATAGACAGAGTAATAGTGGGTTGGCTTATAATGTGGATATGGTTTTTATGAATGGAAAATCTTTGATTGGATGGTAAAAATACAACAATTGGAAGGAAAAAAAGTGATAATTGCTATCACCGGCGGTGTCGCCGCATACAAAATTCCTTTATTAATCCGTCTTTTGAAACGGAGTGGGGCAGAGGTGAAAGTCCTTCTGACAGCAAAAGCCAAAGCCTTTGTTACCCCTTTGACCTTGTCTGTTTTGTCGGAAAATCCGGTAATCTCAAGCTCTTTTGATGAACATAGCGGGAGTTGGGAAAGTCATATTGACTTGGGTCTCTGGGCGGATCTTATTGTGTTGGCTCCTCTGACTGCCAATACAATGGGGAAAATTGCTTCGGGAGTTGCCGATAATATATTGCTAACTACCTTATTGTCTGCACGTTGTCCTGTTCTTTTTGCTCCCGCAATGGATATGGATATGTTCGCTCATCCGTCCACTCAAAAAAATATTGCAGTTTTGCAATCCTACGGATATACATACATCGCTCCGGAAGATGGCTTTTTGGCAAGTGGTTTGTCAGGTGCAGGACGTTTGCCCGAACCGGAAACTTTATACAAAAATATCGTACAAGCATTTCAGCCCAATTTAAGATTTGCAGGAAAAACCGTTCTGGTAAGTGCAGGTCCTACTTATGAGAAAATTGATCCTGTCCGGTTTATTGGAAATTTTTCCTCCGGTAAAATGGGATTTGCAATCGCCGAAGCTTTCGCCTCACAAGGCGCAAAGGTATTTTTGGTATCCGGTCCTACCCATCTGAAAACAAAAAATCCAAACGTTGAATTGATAGATGTTGTCAGCGCTGCTGAAATGTATGAGCGCATTCATGCATTATTCCCAAAGAGCGATATCACAGTAATGGCAGCAGCAGTCGCAGATTATACGCCCAAAGTTAAAGCAAAAAATAAAATAAAAAAGAAAGCAAGCGAATTTGAAATTGAACTCGTAGCGACACAAGATATTTTGAAGTCACTTGGCAAAATTAAGCATGAGAATCAAATCCTTATTGGCTTTGCCTTGGAAACAAATGATGAAAAAAAGAACGCTTTGAAGAAGTTGAAAAATAAAAACCTTGATTTTATCGTTCTTAATTCATTGCAAGACAAAGGAGCAGGATTTGCAACATCTACCAATAAAGTCACAATATTGGATAAATATGGAAATTCTACCGCCTTCGAGTTGAAAAGTAAAGCCGGAGTGGCTTTGGACATTTTAGATTACATTGAAAAGATAAAGTGATTATGAAAATAAAGTATTTTTTGGCATCTTTGATGCTGTTGCTTGGATTTGTTTCTGTAGGACAGGAATTTAACGCTACTGTCTCGGTATCTTCCAAGAGAATTCAAGGAACGGACAAACGTATCTATGACGATTTACAAGAAAATTTGCGTATCTTTATCAATGAGAGACGTTGGACAAATATCGATTTTAGCAGTTCCGAACGAATTGATTGCAGCTTTTTGCTCAATGTCAAAGAGAAAAACGGAAATACCTTTAAAGTTGATTTGTCCGTAATTTATACGCGACCTGTTTTCAATTCATCCTATACCAGCCCGATCCTCAATTATCTTGATGAAGATTTTGTTTTTGATTATACCGAAGGACAGGTGCTCGAATTTAATGAAAATTCATTCTCCTCGAATGTGAGTTCCGTGATCTCATTTTATCTCTATCTTATTTTGGCGATTGACTTCGACTCAATGAGTCCCAATGGAGGAGAAAAGTTTTATGAAACTGCTGCCAATATCTATAATTCTGCACAAAGTTCCGGTGACAATGGTTGGATAAATTCTTTTGGGGAAAATAATCGCGCTGCCTTTTTCGAAAATTATACCAATCCGGCTTATCAAGACTTGCATACGTTTTTGTATGAATTTCATTACAATGGACTGGATCATATGCACAAAGATAAAACAAAGGGAAAACAAAGTCTATTGAAATCCCTGTCATATTTAAAAAATGTATATGAAAAAGAGCCTGCACTCTTTGCATTGAGCTTGATGATTAATGCAAAAAGAGATGAGATGATTTCGATATTTTCGGAGGGAACTCCTGCCGAAAAGGCGAATGCTACCCAAATATTAAAACAAATTGATCCCGCACATTCCGGAGATTATTCTAAAATCATCAGAGGGAAATAATCTGCTATGCTTAAGTGTCTTAAAATTCAAAATTTTGCCTTGATCAGGGAACTGTCTTTGAACTTTGAGGACGGATTGACAGTGATCACCGGTGAGACAGGCGCCGGAAAATCAATTCTATTAGGCGCACTGGGGCTGGTAATGGGAAAAAGAGCAGATACATCCGTATTGTTAGATAATACGAAAAAATGCATCGTCGAATCTATCTATTCTTTGAATGACTTTCACCTTCAAGAGCTGTTTGACGAATTTGATTTGGATTTTGATAGTGAAACGATCATTCGTAGAGAAATTAGTCCGTCAGGAAAATCAAGGGCTTTTATCAACGATACTCCCGTAAATCTGAAAATCTTGACTAAGATCAGCAGCCATCTTATAGATATTCATTCTCAACATCAAACCTTAGAATTAAATCAAACCGATTTCCAAATCTTGTCTTTGGATGCATTTGCTTTGATAAATTCCGAAGTGGAAGAATATAGAAAAGCCTTTCAAAAACAAAATCTTCTTGAAAAAGAATTACAAAATCTTTTGGATGAGCAAGTCTTAATGAAAAAAGAATTTGATTATCACTCATTTTTATTTCATGAACTCGAAAACTCCAATATTTCGGTAGATAACTTTGAAGAAGCAAAAGAAAAATTGGATATTTACAAGAATTTTGAAAGTATTCAGACGATACTTTATGAAATAAACAATATTATCCACGAAGAAGGAAACGGACTATTGACTCATATCGGAACGATTGTCTCTTTGTTTGAAAAAATGAATCTTTACACCGAAAGATATGCTGGTGTCAGTCAACGGATTCAATCTTTAATGATTGAAATGGAGGATATTGCAAGTGAGATTGACGTGGACGCACACCAGGTCGAAATTGATTCGGATGAAGCGGAAAAATTTCAAGATATCGTAGATGAAGCTTTTCGTTTGCAGCAGAAACATCATGTCAATTCGGTTGATGAATTGATGGAGGTGAAAGCTGAATTGAGCCAAAAGTTGGATAGTTATGCAGGAATGGATGACAAAATTGCAAAACTGCGTGATCTTCTTGCTGCACAACAAGAAAAAGTTTTGGGGATGGCAAAGAGGATTTCCTTGAAACGAAAAAACGCTGCGCAACGGATTAACAAAATGGTCGTAACTTCATTGCACGAATTGGGGATGCCGGATGCTCGTTTTGATATTCAAATAAACTCCTTGGATAAACCTAATATATATGGTATCGATCAGATACAATATCTGTTTTCGGCAAACAAAGGAACGGGTATGCAAAATATTTCAAAGACCGCATCAGGGGGAGAATTGTCACGCTTATTGTTGAGTCTTAAGTCGGCTATTGTTACTAAAACAAAGCTTCCGACGATTATCTTTGATGAAATTGATACGGGAATTTCGGGAGAGGTTGCCCGAAAAATGGCTGCCATTTTGCAGAATATGTCGGATAGAATGCAACTCATAGCGATTACCCACCTTCCACAGATCGCTGCGAAAGGAAATACACATTTGCAAGTACAAAAGGTGACTGAAAATGAGCTTACTCATACCACCGTGCAACAAATTAAAGGTGAAAAAAGAGCAGAGGAAATTGCAAAAATGATTGGAGGAGAGGACTTTACAGAAGCCGCATTAAAAACCGCAAAAGAATTGGTAAATTAGTTGTTATTTTAGAAATATTACTAATTTTGCAGATGTATTTATTGGGGTATTAGCTCAGTTGGTTTAGAGCGCATGCTTGACAGGCATGAGGTCACTGGTTCGAATCCAGTATGTCCCACCACAAAGTAAGTTGGTTTAGAGCGTCCCGACCCTTCGGGAAGGTCACTGGCTACTTGGTATTACGGAACAATAATTTTCTTCCACAAAGTAAGTTGGTTTAGAGCGTCCCGATCCTTCGGGAAGGTCACTGGTTCGAATCCAGTATGTCCCACCACAAAGTAAGTTGGTTTAGAGCGTCCCGACTCTTCGGGAAGGTCACTGGTTCGAATCCAGTATGTCCCACCACAAAGTAAGTTGGTTTAGAGCGTCCCGACCCTTCGGGAAGGTCACTGGCTACTTGGTATTACGGAACAATAAT
>CAZLTF010000369.1:0-5848 GCA_964562195.1 uncultured Bacteroidales bacterium
TGTCGCTCCTTCTCTATGATAAGCTTTTGAAATCGCTTGCTCAGATATTGCTTGTTTTTGCCTTGATAAACAGCATAATCATAATATATACTCCCCGAAAGAAGCAACAATAAAATAATTCCCGTGTTGAGAATCGTAAAAAATTCCTTTTTTCTTGCCATATCAAGATTGTGTGCAAATCTTTGGCTAAATTACATAATTTTGGAAATGCTTTCTTTATTTTTTAGAATGTTCAAAAAAAATATGATTTCCTGTTGTTCACGTTGTATGCAAAAGGAAGCATTGCGCCGGCAATGAAATTTCAGATGAATATGCAAAAAAACCGAATGAACTGCTCCCATTTTGCGGCTTGCAATTGTTGCAAAATTTTCAGCAATCAACCGAAAACACAACAATGTTTCTTGAAGTGGAGAGTGGATTGATCGGATGTTTTGGGAGTGTAGATCTGCATTCTCAAAAATAAAATGCAATCCGATACAACGATTGAGTACTTTTGATGTCATACTTGTTGTATTCAAAGGGTATTTAAATATGAAAAATGTTTTTATTGTTACATTCGTGATGTTTCTTGCCGTAGTGTCAAAGGCAGGAGAAGTAGAAAAGGAATTTGTGTTTTCCAATTATCAATTGGAACAACAGGGCGATTATCAGAGAGTAATACTTGACAACACATTGCAGAGCGGGATGCATGGGCAAGCTGTTTTCCCTTATGTTCCGGTTTCGTTATTGCTTCCTCCGGGAGAAGCAGCCGTGTCGGTTGAGTTTTACGGCGAAGACGAAATGATTCTGCCCGGTAAGCATTTGTTGTATCCGCAACAAGAATCTCAAACCTTGAATGATGATACGCATCATCCGTTTCAAAAAGATGAGAATTTTTATTCTACCGATACCTTTTTCCCTTCTAAGGCAAGCGGAAAACTAATAACACAATATATGAACGGCTATTCTTTTGCTTTGACTTCCTTTACGCCGCTCAGATACAATCCTGCGACCGGTGAGCTTCGTTTGTACCGGAAAGTAAGAATTAGAATTCTGACACAAGCCCGCGATGAAGCTGCGACTGCTTTGGCTAACCTTAGTTCGGGTGAGAAGGTGGTGAAAAAAGTGAAACGATTGGCACAAAATGAAAAAATGATAACACAATATCCTCCGGTTTTCAAGAGTGCAGACGACTATCAACTGCTTATTATCACTACGGATACGTATGAAAATAGTTTTGAGGATTTGCAAGCAATGTATATCTCACGCGGAATCAAAAGCATGGTGATCACCAAATCATATATTGTCTCAAATATAAACGGGATGGATACTCAAGATAAAATCCGGAATTATATTATTCAAGAATACCAACTTCACAACATCGAATATGTATTGCTTGGCGGCGATGTGGAATTGATTCCATATCGCGGATTTTTTTGTCATGTAGATTCGGGTAGCGGATATGAAGACAATGGTATTCCGGCAGATCTGTATTACGCAGGACTGGATGGCAATTGGAATACGGACGGAGATAGCCACTGGGGTGAGCCGGGAGAAGATGATTTGTTGCCGGAAATTGGGATCGGGAGATTCCCATTTAGCAATATGACAGAACTCAACAATCTGAAACACAAATCAATATCATATCAAAACAATCCTGTGCAAGGTGAATTTACGAAGCCGCTTCTTGCCGGAGAATTTTTGTATAGCAGTCCGGATACTTGGGGCAAAGACTATATGGAATTGTTAGTCGGTTTTCATGATGACAACGGATATACAACCATAGGAATACCGGAAACAAACGACATCGAAACATTGTATGAAGCGGATAACTATTGGAGTGGTACGGATTTGAGGAATAAAATTAACGGAGGTAAACAGTTTGTGCATCACGTAGGGCATGCCAGTGAAACAATGGTGGCACATCTTTCGATCGGCGATATTACCAACTCAAATTTTTCGGGTGCCAACGGGATAACACATAATTATACATTCTTGCAAACGCATGGTTGCAACTGTGGTTCTTTTGATTCGGATGATTGTATTTTGGAAAAAATGGTGACGATTCAGAATTTTGCGGCAGCAGTATTTGGCAATTCGAGATACGGGTGGTTTAACGAAGGACAAACCGAAGGTCCTGCCGAGCATTTACATCGCGAGATGGTAGATGCTTTGTATCACGAGAAGCTAAATCATTTGGGCGCTGCATTTGTAGAAGCAAAAACACAAACCGCACCATGGGTTACTGCTCCCGGACAGTGGGAAGAGGGTGCTCTGCGTTGGAATTTCTATGATCTTAATATGCTCGGAGATCCGGCTTTAAGTCTATTGACCGACGAACCTATAAGCATAGAGACTCTGTATGAGAACACACTCCCGATTGGAGTTAATTCGTTGTCTGTCAATGTGAAAAGCGAAGGAGTGGCAATGGAGGGGTTTAGCTGTGTTTTGCTCAAAGATAATACGATCTCGGGATTGGCGATCACGGATGATGACGGAAATGCCGTGATAAATTTAGAAACCGCATTTACTTCGGTCGGGACAGCACAACTGATCGTCTCAGGCTACAATTGTTTGCCTACATCCTACGAGGTTCAGATTATTCCCAATGAAGGACCTTATGTCACAATGAATGAGTTTTCGATAAATGATGCTTCCGGTAATAATAACGGCTTGGCTGATTTCGGTGAACCAATTTTGCTGAGCATCGCAGCTCAAAATGTCGGATCGCAGAATGTTTCCGGTGTGACGGCTACCTTGTCCTCGCCGGACAATTATGTGAATATCACGGACAGCACTCAAGCTGCCGGAGATATCACCGCCGGTGAAATGATCAACCTGAACGATGCTTTTGCTTTTTCGATTGCCGATGATATTGCAGATCAACACAGCATAGAATTTCAGATTGTATTTGAAGGGGCATCCAAAGAAACTTGGACTTCCTATTTCTCGATTGTAGCCAATGCACCCTTTTTTACGATCTATGAATTGAGTATTGATGATAGTGGTAGTGGCAACGGAGATGGTATTTTGGATGCCGGCGAGACTGCGGACATTCTTATTTCTACCACCAACACGGGACATGCCGCCTCCGATGCTATCACAGCCCTGCTGGAAACTTCCAGTGAATATTTGACCATCAATGATGGCTCTTTTTCCAACCCCGGCATAGGTATAAATGATAGTATGGATGCTGTTTTTAATGTGACGGCAGCGACGGCTACCCCATCGGGAACGCCCGCTTTTGTCGATTATTCGATTCTCTCGGGAGCATATACCAATGCTGAAACTTTCACTGTCGTAATAGGGGAGGTGCCGGTGTTTCTTATGCAAGACGGTAGCCTGACTCTCTGTGCAGGAAAATTTTATGATACTGGCGGCGCAAGTGGAGAGTATCAAAACGATGAAGATCTTACACTTACATTTTATCCCGCAACGGAAAATGCAATGATCAAAATGAATTTTCAGAATTTCAATATTGAAGCTTCTTATGATTTTCTGTATATTCACGATGGAGTGAATATAAATGCTCCACAAGTATCCGGTAGTCCGTTTACCGGTGTCACTTTGCCTACGGAGATTATTGCAAGCAATGATGCCGGTGCTATTACGGTCCACTTTATTTCCGATTATTCTGTTACTTCAAGCGGTTGGTATGCAGATGTGAGCTGTGATGTTAATAGTGCCGTCGATGATAGTCCCGCAACGAATTCTTTCGCTGTATTCCCCAACCCTGTATCACAGATCTTGTATTTTCGATCTCCTGTTGAAGGTGAAATAAATATCTTTAACTTGACAGGAGAAAAAGTCTTTGGTAGATTTGTTGAAAAGAATATATTACAAGCAATTGATATTCACACGCTAAATAGTGGACTGTATTTTATTGAGTTGAAGACAAATACATCAAATCATATTGAAAAATTTCAAAAGATTTAGATTTTATTGCTCCGCAAAAAAACGATGAATCTATGGATATCTGTATTGTAGGATATGAGTAGAGAGAGCATTTTTTTTGCACTGCAAGGGTGGCATTATGATGGCTTGTTGGGATTGTGCTGCCTTTTTTGAAAAAGATGGGGTATTGTTTTAGTTGAAAAGTATAAGTTTTGAACTATAAAAAAAGGGAGATGACGAAAAGCATCTCCCTTTTATTAATAATGGGGATTATTTTTTTTAAAGTTTGATAAATTTCTTTGTGATATATTGATTGTCGCTATGGAGTTTGATAAAATAGACACCGGCTTTAATGTCTATTGTTTTAAAACTTATCTGATTGTTGCCGCGAACTACATTTGTTTGAGATACCAATACTTTTTTTCCGGTAACATCATATACTTCCCAAAGAACTTTTTGTTGTTGATCCGATATGAATGAAAGATTGGCATGGTTTGTCACAGGATTTGGAAATACATCGCCGATCGAATGTACGGAATAATTCCAAGTATTGACCGAGAGTGCAATTTCTTCCGAATTTACAACAAAGTTGAGATTGTCAAATCCGGGATTTTCTTCGTCTAAGCTTACTTTTACATTTGTAGATTGAAGCCCTGTAATTTCTACGCGGACAAAATAGGTGGCAAAAGCAATGTCGTCAAATTGATAATGTCCGTTTTCATCCGTATAACCTACTCCGATGACATTATTATTTTCGTCTGATAATAATATCTCTACGCCTGATACATAGGATGTAAATCCTTTTCCGCTTTTCTTGATTTTTCCGGCGATTAGCCCATTGCCGTAAGCGGATGACCCGATTGCAATCATATTTACATCTGCATTCCACGTATTGGCTTGCAAATTGATGAGTGTTGCATTCGTCCAATTTGGAACATCACCGTAATAGGTAGGAATATATTGATTGTACAAAGGAGAATTGGGACTTAACTCTGCTTTCAATATGTATTTTCCTGCTTCCAACTGCGGGAAGTCATAATAGCCGTATTCGGTAACAAAATCTACAAATACATCGATTATTTGTCCATCTTCTATTTGGTAAAGATATGCAAATCCTTCATCGATAGAAGCTCCCGCTGCCATGATGGTACCCCCCAGATTGTAGAAGGAAGTACCTATTTCAAAATCGGTGCATATAAGATCCGATTCGCCGTCCGCATAAACAGCGGTAATACAATATTGATATTCACCGGCAGAAAGACTGTCTTCGGAATATGTAGTCAGTGAAGTAAAACCGGAAAATACTCCGTTGATAGTCAGATTGTATCCCAAAAGTCCGGATGGAGGCGGATTTCCTTCGTTGAATCCCGGATAATCCCATTCGAGTGTAACCGTCGTCTCATTTACTTCCGAAAATAGATTCTCAGGAGGCAAAAACGATTGTCCTACTGCACCCGGAAGTATGATGTTGTCCAAATATGCACAATCTTCACCACTGATAGCAAACCAATCCTTCTCATAACTCCATTTGAATGTATGGAAACCGGACTCGACTTCAAAACTTTCAAAAGACCATTCGACTTCACCCGACCATTGTCCCATTAGTTCATCGTCAATGAAAAATCTAAAATAATCCCAATTGTATTCACTTGATACTCTTTTGTAAAAACTGATTTCTCCTGCTTGCGGTACAATCAATGAAATAATCAATTGAGTAGTATCTTTATCTTGTGTGAGAGGGGTTTTGGCAGAGAAAATACCGGCATAAGGATTTTCTGTCTCCATAGTCCACGCTTCGTTATTACTAAATTGCCAATCAAATTTTGAAAAATCCCCTGTTTCGAAATCTTCCATTGCATCGTTAGTTTCCGTTATTGTAATATTGACGGTCGCATATCCGGATTCAATCACAGTGCCTGCACCGGGATACAGGGCGGAAACTCCGTAATAATAAGTTCCGGCATTCAAGTCCGTG
>CAZLTF010000370.1:0-1953 GCA_964562195.1 uncultured Bacteroidales bacterium
AAATTATTCAAAATACCAAAATCAAAAGTCTTGGCATAATGCGAAACAATCAAAATACCTACCAAAAATCCAAAATCCGCAAATCGAGTTACAATAAATGCTTTCTTCGCTGCGAGTACGGCAGATGGTTTCTCAAAATAATATCCAATCAACAAATAGGAGGATACGCCTACCATTTCCCAAAAGATATATATCTGAAACAAATTGGTAGATAATACCAAACCTAACATCGAAAATGTAAATAAGGATAGAAAGGCAAAGAATTTGGTGAAACCCGGCTCTTTTTCCATATATCCGATGCTGTAGAGATGTACCATTAGCGAAATTAAAGGTACGACAATCAACATTACCGCCGAGATAGGGTCGAGCAAGATACCCATATCAATGTGCAGCGTATCCGAAAAATGTACCCATTCGGTGTTGTAGGCAAAAATCTTTTGATAGACTCCGTCTATTTTTCCGTAGTTGAAAAAATATTGAAATGCCGTATAAAACGAAATCAAAGCCGTGACAAGCATTCCGAGTGTACCGATATAACCCGAAACAGGTTCTTTCAACCTTTTGTAGTTAAACCCCAAGAGGAGAAACATAAACAAAGGTATTAAGGGTATTAAAACAGTATAAGTTAAATTCATCATCCTTAATATTTCATGGTTTCTAATTCATCTGTCTTCAAACTCATTATCTTGCGATAAAGATTAATGATAATCGCCAGAGCAAGGGCTGTCTCCGCTGCTGCAACAGCAATAATAAATATGGAGAATATCGCACCTTCCAGAGCTTGCGGATAGAGATATTTATTGACTATTACAAAATTTAAGACCGCCGAATTTAATATCAATTCGATTGACATCAACATCGCAATAAGATTCTTTCGTGTAACAAAACCGTAAACGCCAATGAAAAAGATAATGGTGCTTACCGACAACAATTCATATATACTAACTCCTAATATCATAATCTTTTATTTTGAGTTTTGTTTATTTGTTTTTGCAATGACTATCGCCCCGACCATGGCAGCAAGAAGCAGGATACTGATTACCTCAAAAGGAAGTATATAGCCTTTGTCGCCATAGCTCAAAAGACTTGCTCCGACATCCTTGATCGTCGTAACGGATTCGGTGTCCACTGCCTTGAAATCATAAGACCAGATTGCAAACAAAGCGGCTACTGCTCCCGCAAAACTGAGAAATCCGGCTAAAAGTCGCTGCCACAACGCACTCACATCCATGGGCGTATTGATTTTTTCAACCAGCATTATCGAATTGATATACAGCACAATAATACCACCTGCATAAACCGTCATCTGAACTGCTCCCAAGAAGTTGTATTCCATTGTGAAATAGATTCCGGCCAAAGCCAAAAGCACAAAAAGCAGATAGACGATTGATCTCATGATATTTCGATTGCTCACCGAAAGACCTGCAAACACAATCATAATGATTGCTAAAATGTAAAATATTATTCTTTCCATCGTTCTTATCCTTTAAGTCCCGGCATCACTTTCGAACCCGGTTTGTTTAAAACTTTTGTTAATGCACCCCGATCATAAGCAGCGTGGTGAAATCCCTGTCCCCATTCAAGTGCATTCGTAGGACAGGCTTCAATACATAACCCACACATTGTACACATCTCCAAATGATAAATATGCTTTACCAGAAAACGCTTATTTCTTCCCGTCTCAGGATCCTTGCTTTTGTCCCAGATGATCTCTAATGAACCATTGGGACAAGCCTTCTCACAACTCGTACAGGCATCGCATTTGTGTTCCAAATTTTCATTGTGAAACAAAGTGACTTCACCCTTGAAACGATCAAACATTTTCAATGTATCTATATTATCCGGATACTGCTGTGTGATCACATCTTTGCGGGTAAAAAGATTAACAAAGAAATACTTCCCCGTTACCTTCATCCCTGTCAAGAGCGTCTTAGTACCATATATTATATCAGA
>CAZLTF010000371.1:0-1795 GCA_964562195.1 uncultured Bacteroidales bacterium
CTTTGGGTTTAGTTATGGAAGCGTGTGCTGAGAATCACATACCGGTGATTGTGCTTGACCGCCCCAATCCACACGATGGATATATTGACGGACCGGTGCTGGACTTAAAATTCAAATCTTTTGTAGGTATGTATCCTATTCCGGTAGTGTATGGTTTGACAATCGGCGAATTGGCACAAATGATTAATGGAGAGGGATGGTTAAAAAACGGGATACAATGCGACTTGACAATCATAAAAAACCAAAACTATTCCCACTCCATCGAGTGTCCTGTGAAGGTCGCACCATCTCCCAACCTTCCTTGTATGACATCTATAAAGCTATATCCCTCACTTTGTTTTTTTGAAGGCACACCCATCAGCATCGGAAGAGGTACAGCAAGCCCTTTTCAAATGTATGGCTCTCCCGACTTTTGCGGTGGCGACACGACTTTTACCCCTGTCCCCATACGAGGTGTAGCAAAACACCCAAAATATGAAGGGAAATTGTGTAAAGGCTTTGACCTTTCCGATAGTGCAAACATTCAGGTACAAAAAGGAAAAATAAATCTTAGATGGTTATTGACCTCATACCAACAATATGATTCAACAAAAGCATTTTTTACTCCGTTTTTTGACCTTTTGGCGGGAACAGACCAATTAAAAAATCAAATCATCTCAGGCTTGTCAGAGACACAAATCAGGGATCTTTGGAAACCCAAACTAAAAAAATACAATCAAATCAGAAAAAAATATTTATTGTATCAGGATAATAAATAACTTTGCACACTTTTAAGAAAATAATAAAGGTTGATGTTAAAGTATTTGAAGGACAAAGAAGAGTTGGAATCAAAGACATTATTTGAGTTTATATATGCTTGGCGAAAACCCATCGTTATCTTGGTCTCCACTGCAATGGTCATCGCAATGATTGTAGGATTATTGATGAAACCCAAGTACGAATCTACTGTCATTATGTTTCCGGTTGCCTCCAATTCTGTTTCCAAAGCACTTTTGGATAAAAATGCGCTTCCCAAGCACGACATTATGCAGTTTGGCGAAGAAGAACAAGCAGAACAAATGCTTCAAATCCTTAATTCGGGAAAAATCAGAGACCGGATTATTGCAAAATACAACCTATCCGAGCACTACCGGATATCGGAAGGCAAACATCATTTTACGAAATTAATAAAGGCGTACAAAAACAATGTTAGTTTTCACCGTACGAAATACATGGCAGTACGTATTGACGTTTTGGACGAAGACCCTGTCATTGCCTCCAACATGGCAAATGACATTGCAGATCTATTAGACTCAATCAAAAATTCGATGCAGCAAGAGAGAGCAAAGAAAGCATTTGAGATAGTCCAAAAAGCCTATTTTGAGCGAAAAGCTTTTGTGCGCAGCATCGGTGATTCGTTGACAAAACTAAGGAAGTTAGGAATTCATGACTATCAATCCCAATCGGAAATGATAAACCGGCAGCTTGCTGTCGAACTTGCCAAAGGCAACGCTCGTGGAATCGAAGCCTTAGAAGCGAAGTTAGACACCCTTGCCAAATACGGTTCTGCTTACGTTTCGCTTAGTACATCCGTTGAATTTGAAGAAGAGCAACTCAGCCTTCTCAAAGCAAAATACGAAGAAGCTAAGATTGATGCTATGCAAAATTTACCACAAAAATTTATTGTGGATAAAGCTTTTCCAGCGGACTCAAAATCATACCCTATCATTTGGCTTATGGTATTAATATCGGGATTGGTAACTTTTTTCCTGATTGTTCTGATTATCGCAGTCATCGAAAGCATTGAAGAATATAA
>CAZLTF010000372.1:0-5891 GCA_964562195.1 uncultured Bacteroidales bacterium
CCGGTTTGCATCCCCACAATTATATTGAACTGCACTTCATCAAAGCCTTAAATCCCGGCTACCTATGGATATTTCCACAAGCAAACGGCATCGCCAACGTGGGAGTCGGACTATCCAAAGAATCCGTGCATAAAAATAAAATAAATCTTAAACACGTCTTGCTAAACACGATTGAAAACCATCCCAATCTTAAAAACCGCTTCGCAAAAGCCAATCGCATCGCTCCATTGGAAGCTCACCCGCTTCCGTTGTATTACCAAAAGATGCCCTTATCAGGCAATAGGTATCTATTAGCCGGAGACAGCGCCGGTCTGATCGACCCGTTTACCGGTGAAGGAATCGGACATGCTGTACTGATGGGAATGTTTGCTGCGCAAACAATCAAAAATGCCATTGCTATCAATACTTTCGATGCCAACACTCTGATCCGTTATGACAATTTGCTATATGATAAAATCAATAAAGAACTGAAAATAAGCAAAAAAATTCCGAAGATATTAAAATACGATCGGCTGTTTGACAAAGTTATGAAAAGCGTTGCCAAAAGCCCCAAACTCCAACATAAATTAGCTCTCACGATGAGCAATCTCGATGAACGCAAAAAATTGAATAACATTTGGCATTATGTGAAACATCTGTTCGGATAAAAATAAAATGAACATTCATAAAATTTAATACGCTTTTCACCGGAGATGAGCAATAGATAATACTCTAATAAACAGAAAAATGAGATATAAAGTAGGAGATAAAGTAAAATTTCTAAATGAAGAGGGAGGAGGCACTGTTAGCAAAATCATAAGCCCGAGTATGGTGCAAGTTTTGATTGATGACGGCTTCGAGCTTCCCACTATGATTCAAGACATCATTCCCGCCGATTTTGGAGAGCAAATGGAACTTGACAATGCTACGACCACCCACTCCGCTTCTAATGCGGAAATCGTCAAGCAAGAAACTTTTATAGATCAAATTCGCCTTCAAGACAATCGTTCTAAAGGAACTTTTCAAGCAGGAATATATTTTGCATTCGTACCCCATGATCAAAACTTTGTAACTATCGGAAATCTGGATTTGTACATTGTTAACAATTCCGATCATGACCTTCTATATACTTTTTATTTGAAAGAAGAAAACGAATATATGACCAAATCGTTTGGACAAGTAGAGGCACGCTCAATGTATATGATCGACACGGTCACACGTGACAAGCTCAATACATATCTACGGGGTGTCGTGCAAGGAATCTTCTTAAATGCTGCAAATAGCAAAACAATTTGGTCTCCGGTAAATACGGATTTTGCCATAAAACCTCAGTTTTTTATGAAGGAAAGCAATTTTAAGCATTCTGGAATCATCGATTCAAAAGCACTATTTGTCTCACTGCTTCCCTTCTCACTCACCCAAGCTATTTTTTCGTTAGAACAAAAAACAACCGAGAAAATAGATGTCAATGAAGTCATACAAAGCAAAAGCAAACTGGTACAAGCCGAGCAACTCATTCAAAAATACAAAACCGGTCCCCGTGAAGCAGTCGTTGATTTACATCTTTCCGAACTGGTCGAAGATGAATCAAAAATGAGTGACCACGAAAAACTGAACATTCAAATAGACCACTTCAAAGCCTGTCTTGACAGTGCCATTGCCAACTATTATACCAAAGTAACTTTTATTCATGGTGTAGGCCAAGGTATCTTGAAAGAAAATATCCGGAAAATTATCACAGAATACCCCAAAGTCGTTTACCGCGATGCCTCTATGAAAGAATACGGATACGGAGCTACATTAGCCCTGATACGGCACAATTGATGTATTGACAATATTTCCGCCTAAAACAAATTCTCTAAAATTTATAGTATAAGGCGGACTCTACCGTAGGGAGAAATCTCTCAGCATCATAACTAGCGTATCCACCCATTATATTAAGCGAAATATGATCAAAAAATAACTCTATTCCAATTCCCGCTCCAAAATTAAAAGAATTATCCTTAAAACTCCCGTCCGGATAATGAGTATTTCTTCTATTTTTCATATAAAGGTTCCCTTCATAAATATAAAAGGATGTGTTCTTTCCTTGATGCAATTTGTACAAAAATGTTAATCCTGCAAGATAATAGGTTCTATTTTTTGATATATTAGGAAAAAAGGTGCCCTGAACTCCCATTTTTTTTCCAAAATATCGATAAGAATAGCCAAAACCGGTTGTAAATCCCACAGCAACACCAAAGGCATGTTCTCCTTTCTTCTCTACCTTGGTTTCTTGAGCAAAAATCGATGAGGAAAATACCAACAAAACAAGTACATATACTAAAACTTTCAATTTCATAGCTAATTTTTTTAAAATTTATAAAACAATCCTACTTCTGCAGAAGACGCGAAAACCTCTCCGTCATAATTGGCGTATCCACCCATCAAATTTATTGCAACTCGATTGGAAAACTTCAATTCTACCCCCACACCAATCCCATTGATAATTGATACTGAGTTTTCGAAAGTAAAGAGATGATTTGCTTGATACAAATATACACCGGAACCTTGATCTTTGTAAATATTGTACATAAATGTAAATCCCGCACTAACAATCGAATAATCTTCAAATATTAAAGGTATAAATACCAACTGCATTCCATACTTCCTGAAAGTATATTTGTATGAGAGACCAAAACCGGTTGATAAACCCGTTACCAATCCGACTTCATTGTGTAATCCCTCCTCCGGAGGTTTTTGTGTTTCGTCCTGTCCCAAAAGAGTAAATACTCCCAAAAACATAACGAACAGAACCAATAATAAATTATTTTTCATAATGATTCATTTATTTGTATTTATAAAAAAAAATCGAAAAATATCGAAGTTGCATTATCAATACAACCTTCCTATTCATCACATTACAACTATTATGCCACAAAAGCATATAACATTCAGACCGGATGATCTCCGCACAAAAGAATCTTCTGCGAAATATCACAAAATCCACCCGATGTATCGACTCTTCCTCCCCGTTTGTGATTGATATTCGCCAAACTTCATCTGGCAAACCTTAACTATGGTCTGCTGAAAAACTCTCAAACAGATAAGAAAGAATGAATTACGTAGATACATAAATAAGAAAAAGCACGGAAAAACAGCGTTTTTTCCAAAAAATCTTGCATTTATTTTATTCTTAAAGAAGGTGTTTTCATTCCACAGAAACACCTCCGGTTTGTTTGCATTTCAATCTTGCTATCAAAATTTGAGATTCTGCAAAAGAACAAAAGTTGATCATCAGATCATTTTCATCGGATCTACCCAGAGGTCAAACTCTTCTTCGGTCAAGAAAGCTAATTCCAATGCAGCTTCTTTCAATGTAAGATTCTCTTTATGAGCTTTTTTTGCAATTTTTGCGGCTTTTTCATATCCGATATGTGTATTAAGAGCCGTGACCAACATCAAAGAATTATCAAGGTTCTTTTTGATGTTTCTTTCATTGGCTTGGATACCGGTCGCCAAATTATCATTAAATGAAGCGGCAGCATCGCCCAGAAGTCTTCCGGCTTGCAAAAGGTTGTATATCATAACCGGTTTGAAGACATTCAATTGAAAATGTCCTTGCATACCACCGGCAGTGATAGCAGCGTCATTTCCGATGACTTGTGCACAGACCATTGTCAGAGCTTCGGCTTGAGTCGGATTTACTTTTCCGGGCATAATAGAAGAACCGGGTTCGTTGGCGGGAATATCAATTTCTCCAATTCCACAACGTGGTCCGGAAGCCAATAATCGGATATTGTTAGCAATATGCATTAAACTCACAGCCAATCTTTTTAATGCGCCGGAGACTTCGACGATAGCATCATGTGCCGAGAGTGCATCAAACTTATTTGTCGCTGTCACAAATGGATAGCCTGTCAAAGCAGCAATATTTTCGGCTACTTTCACGGCATATCCCGGAGGGGTATTTATTCCCGTTCCTACGGCAGTTCCACCAAGAGCCAGTTCCAAGAGGGACTTCATACTTTCTTTGAGGGCAGCCAAACCATGCGTAAGCTGAGAAGCATATCCCGAAAATTCTTGCCCCAACGTCAGTGGCGTAGCATCCATCAGATGGGTTCTTCCTGTCTTGACAACATCCTTAAACTCAATAGATTTGGCAAAGAGCGTATTTTTCAATTTTTCAATATTGGGATAGGTATTTTCGACCATCAATTTATAGGCGGCAATGTGCATAGCCGTCGGGAATGTATCATTGGAAGATTGGGATTTGTTTACATCATCATTGGGGTGCAAGATCCGGGTATCGTCATCAAAACTACCTCCTGCAAGAATATGTCCACGGTTGGCGATCACCTCATTCATATTCATATTGGATTGAGTTCCCGAACCGGTCTGCCAGATTACCAAAGGAAAGTTATCATCCAGCTTGCCTGCCAACACTTCGTCTGCGACTTGGGCAATAATATCCGCTTTTTCTTGGGCTAATACGCCCAACTCGGCATTGGTGATAGCCGCCGCCTTTTTCAGATATGCAAAAGCACGGATAATCTCAACGGGCATAGATGCAGCATCCCCGATCGGAAAATTCATTTTAGAACGCTGTGTTTGCGCTCCCCAATACTTATCAGCAGGTACCTTTACCTCTCCTATCGTGTCATGTTCAATTCTGTATTCCATAATCTACCTATTTATATTTTAAAAAAAAGCAAAAATAATTAGAAATTCATTCAAAAATACCTTTTTGATTTTAGAATGAATATAAATTTCGAAATCACTGAATTTCAACTAAAATCCAAATGGATAGGACTTGATGGAATTAATTGTGAGTTTACAGATACCATAAATGTTGAAAAAATTGCTATTCCACAGGTATTTATTGCCGGCACAGTGCTTTGTCAAGGAGACACGTTGCAAATAGATGCCCAATGGGACACTACTTTCCGGTATTTTTGGAATGACATAGAAGGCACTAATTCTCTCGTCACAACAAGCGGAGGATTATTTCAAGTAGCAGTACAAAATAAATGTGGAATTGCGATAGATACGTTTTTCGTCAAATCATTTCCAAAACCTGATGTAAAAATAATAACGGACACCGAAATTTTATGGTCACCGGAAGAAAGCAGGGTCATATATGCCGGAGACTTCGACTCGTATATTTGGCAAGACGGGAGTACAGAATCTACCAATACAGTTTATTATGAAGAGGCTCTAACTACTCATTTTTTTATATTGAGGTTTTTAATGGAAGATGCAGCATCTCCGACACAATCTCTATAGAGTCGTCAAAAGCGCTATCCCCACCCCCTTTGTCAACCCAAACAGCGATGGAATAAATGATAGATTTAAGCCCAAGTATTGGTATAGTGTAAAAAAACATAAGATGAGCGTTCTTAATCGCTGAGGGGAATTAGTTTGGGAATCAGACTAATTCTCAGACGGCTGGGACTGTATGAATTACGGACACAGAGTATCCGATGGAATCTATTATTGGATAATACAGGTACAATTTGAAGACAACACACAAAGAATATATAGAGGTAGGTTTACAATTTAATCAGGAAAATGATTAATTTATTTATTTTTGACAAATATTATTCCTGTACTTTTGTAAAAGATTTTGATTAAATATTTAATTATGAATACTACAATATATAAAAAACCGGTTGTTATTGCAGAGGTAGGTTGCAATCACAAAGGTGAGATGTCAATCGCAAAAGAATTGATAAAGGTTGCCAAGATATACTGCAAAGCAGATATCGTCAAATTTCAAAAAAGAAATAATAAAGAGCTACTTACGGAAGAACAATACAATGCACCACACCCAAACCCAATAAATTCGTATGGTGATACCTATGGTGCGCATCGTGAGTATTTAGAGTTTACTGTCGAACAACATCGGGAATTGCAATCTTATTGCCATGAGA
>CAZLTF010000373.1:0-2597 GCA_964562195.1 uncultured Bacteroidales bacterium
CTTGCTCTGGAAACACAGGGATACGTGGGCAACCAAAAACAAAATTATGCAATTTACGGATGGCAAATACAGCTATATAGGCTTGGTAAATTCGGGAGATAAAACCGGAAAAAGTATTTGGATCGGATATAACAGTGCCGGTTTTGCCATTATGAATTCCGCCAGCTACAATCTCAACAACGATACCATCGAACAAAGCGGTCTGGAAGGACAATTGATGAAAAAAGCCCTGCAGACTTGCGCAAGCGTAGATGAATTTGAACAATTTCTGAAAGATTTACCAAAACCCACGCGTCTAGAAGCCAATTTTGGAGTTATCGATGCTCTCGGTGCTGCCGCTGACTTCGAGTTGGCAAATTTTCACTACGTTAAATTTGATGCTAATGACCCCAAACAAGCTCCCAACGGATATCTCATCCGTAGCAATTACTCCGTTAGTGGCAAATATGGCAAAGGAGGAGGCTATACACGCTACCGCACTGCCGAAGAGGTCTTTTATCAAGCGGTAGGAAACAACAGTTTTGATGTGATGACTATTGCACAAGGAGCTTCCCGCAATTTAACCCACTCTTTGACAAAAGAAAACCTTTGGGATTATGTGAATATTCCCGAGCATACACCCAAATATGTTTGCTTTAAAGATTTTATTCCGCGTAGTGGTTCGGCTTCGTCGATCATCATTCAAGGTGTGAAAGAAAAAGAGGACGCAAGCTTGACTACAATGTGGTCTATCGTAGGATTTCCTCTAACTTCTGTTTGTATCCCTCTGTGGGTGGATCAAAAGACGGACTTGCCCAAAATCGTACAATACGACCCCGAACCGGAAGACTCTCCAATCTGTCACGCTGCCCTCAACTTAAAGAAAAAAGTCTATTCCTACCGGCTCGGATCTCATAGTAAATACTACATTGACGTAAATACATTGCTCAATGCCAATAATTCCGGATTTTTGCAAGTCTTAAAACCTTTGGAAGATAAAATCTATGCTAAATCTACAAGAATGATCTCTACATGGTACAAAAATGGCAAAAAGAATAAATCCGAAATGAAAGAATTCTATCAGTGGATAGACCAAACCGTCAGCGACTATTATTCCGAACATTTTGGCTTAAAACTTCTAAAACAATAGTAGAATAAAAAATATGAAATATAACATCTTAACTATCAGCATATTGCTACTTTTTTCCGCTTGTAAACATAAGTTAGAAATCAAAGAAGAATTATCATCTATCAGCACTGAAAATCCAATTCGAGTAGGAGTATTTAGTGGCAATGGAGCCAGTCCTGTATGCATTATAGAAACAATCGAAGCCATCAAAATAGATCCTGAAATGGAAGCCGTGGCAATCTCTGCCGCAGATATTGAAACCGGAAAACTTCAAACCTTGGATGCCCTTGTTTTTCCGGGAGGAAGTGGAAGCAAAGAGCTTAATAATCTCGGAGAGAGTGGCGCTGCCAAAGTCAAAGCCTTCGGACAAACCAAAGGCAAAGGTCTTGTTGGCATTTGTGCCGGAGCTTATCTTTTCGCAACGACTCCCACCTATCCGAGTTTAGAAATTCTAAAAGCTGAGAATTATCGTGAGTATTATGATCGTGGACGCGGATTAATAGGAATCCGGCTTACGCAAGACGGCAAGACAATTTTTCCCGAATTGGCATCACAAGATACGGTTTTTATACAATATTACGATGGACCCATTTACAAATCTTTTGACACTATGCTGTACTCAGCGCCGGCATTGATCACCTCGGATATAGCTACCCACAAAGGCTATCCTCATAATATCACTCCGGGACGCCCCGCATTTTTGTATGGAAAATACGGCGAAGGAAAAGTCTTTGTTAGCGTCGGACATCCCGAAGCAACCGCCGGTATGCGTTGGATTGTCCCCCGTATGATTCGTTGGACATTAAACAAAGAATTGATAGCCTACGGCAAAAAGCTTGTAAGACCCGAATTAAATCAAAAAGAAATATTGTTTTATCCCAAACAAAAAAAACAAGAAAAAGCCGATTTTTGGAAACTCGCCAACGAAAATGATGAACTTGTTATTGAAGCAATCGAAGACTTACATCAATTGCGCTCGCGTCCTTCCATTCGTTGGTCTATAGGTTTGCTTCGCCATCATTCACCGAAGGTGGTAATAGCAGCAGCTCATTACCTTGTAGAATCCGAATATACACCGGCTATTGAAGACTTGGAATGTTCCGTAAAATCAGCCAACAACAAAATAATTAAGGATAGCTTGTCGATTATGCTGAAACAAATGAAAGCAATGTTGGCAAGTGAAGAATAATTTAATGATACACCATCCAATAAAATACAATTCAGGGATTTTATCCGCTCAGACATAGCTATGATTTCAAAAGAAGAAATCTTCAAAAGAAGTATCTTCACAAATGAAAAATTTTGAAACGAACTCTGAAATAGTTTGATAAAGAGAGATTTGAAAAAAATAGTCAGAACCAAGATACAAACATCAGATCTTTACGATATTTTCTCAAATAAGAAATGAGCTAAACTTTCCTGCAAGGATACTCAAAATAATTATTACGAATCAAGTAAAAATTCTTCGTACTTTTACATTTTGAAAAGT
>CAZLTF010000374.1:0-4633 GCA_964562195.1 uncultured Bacteroidales bacterium
CCTTTCCGGAAGATCCCGTAGGTAAACTCTCATCTGATGAGAGTAATTGTTTTTATATTACTATTTTCATTTTCTATTTGTAGTAGTATATCTGCTCAAGATGGGCGTTTATCATTGCTCTCACATCAGTTATTTTTTGAAGAATTAACCGGTTTTCATTTTAAAGAAGCGAAAGAGATATTAGAATCGAAGGAAAAAGATATCGTAGAATATCATTTTCTCTTTTCGTATTTCTATTGGTGGCAATATCTTATTGCTCCTTCCGACCATGACCTGCGAAAGAAGCTTATTTCTCATCTTGATGCATCGATTGAGAAAGTAGAAAGTGCTGAAACGAATGCTTTGACTCAATATATTGAGTTGACAACTTACGCATTTTATGCACGGGTTTTGATTTATGAGAATGATTATCTTGCTGCTATTCAGTATGTCAATAAAATCACTTCCACGATTGAATATTCAATACAAAAGTCGGAGCAATCACCATACTATAAATTGACAACAGGGCTTTACCATTTTGCCGCAGGCTATGCAAAAAGTGAATTTTGGTATCTATACCCGTATTTTCTGTTTATTCCGGAAGGAAATGAAAAAAAAGGAATAGAGGAGTTGAATGATCTCGTTACAATAGAGGATTTTCTGATCCAAAATGAAGCAAATTATTTTTTGATGAAAATCTATATGGAGGCTTACGATGACTATCAGACTGCTCTTAAATATGCATTAAAAATTGTAGATAATAATCCGACTAATTTGCTGTATCAAGGTTTGCTGTATAAAATCTATTGTGCACTTAATCTTAATGAGGAAATGGCAAAACAAAAAGAATTGTATTATGTAAAATTAAAGGAGATTGGCGGAGAGCTGAGCTTAAAACAGTATGCATTTTTAGAAAATATTGAAAATATCCAATAATCATGAAACTTCATTGGCAAATATTGATAGCTTTACTTCTCGCTTTTATTCTTGGTTTGATGTTCCCTACGTCCTATCATATCGACACGATGAAAGTGAAGGAACTTCAACAAAAGCAAATGCCTGCTCCGGTTTTAGAAAAAGTTCAGCTTCTTTCCGATCGTTCGTTTGACTCTGGTAAAATGTTTTTGGCTGAGCTTCAACAAATACTTGGAGATAAGGATTTCAAGAAATACAAAAAGCAGATATTCAAATTTGCGTATCATAATCCTTTTGTAGATTCGGTCGCTTGGATAGGCATATTATTCTTGCGCTTGCTCAAAATGTTAATTATTCCACTCATCTTTTCTTCTCTTATTTCGGGAATCACAAACATCCAATCCGGTGAAAATCTCGGAAAAATAATGATTAAAACTTTTGGCTATTATGTTTTTACCAGTTTTTTAGCAATTATCACCGGATTGCTATTGGTGAATTTTATTAAACCCGGTATCGGTATTGAAATTTCGGATGTTCCGGATGTGAATGTTGAAGGCTTGGTAGATAAGCAAAAAAGTGTACAAAGTATTCTTATTGATATTGTCCCCGATAATATTCTTAGTGCTATGGTCGAGAATCAGATGTTGTCAATCATCTTTTTTGCTATTTTATTTGGATTTTTTATTACTCGTGTGGATTTGAAATATCAAGAAGTATTAACTCACTTTTTTACATCTATATTTGAGGTGATGATGAAATTAACGATGTTTGTGATTAAACTTACACCTATAGGTATATTTGCCATTGTGATAAAAGTAATTGCAGATCAGAGTAATATAGGACAATTAGTTTCCGGTTTGGGTTTATATATGCTTACGGTTATATTGGCTCTTTCGGTTCATTTTTTTATAAGTCTTCCTTTTTTGACAAAATTGTTGGCAGGTGTAAATCCTTATCAGCATATGAGAAATATGATGACACCTATTCTGACTGCATTCTCTACTTCTTCTTCGGGGGCGACTCTGCCTCTTACGATGGAGGCAGTTGAGTATAAAAGCGGAGTTTCCAATAAGATAACAAGTTTCACCTTGCCCTTAGGGGCTACTATCAATATGGACGGGACAGCACTGTACGAGTGTGTGGCAGCTATTTTTATTGCTCAAGCTTATGGTATGGACTTAAGTCTTTTTCAACAGTTTATTATCGTAGTTACAGCTTTGCTGGCTTCAATCGGAGCTGCTGCTATTCCGATGGCAGGCTTGGTGATGATTACGGTCATTTTGACTGCGGTTGATCTTCCTCTTGAAGGTGTCGGCTTGATCCTTGTCGTAGATCGAATACTTGACATGTTCAGAACCGCTACAAATGTATGGAGTGATAGCAACGCAGCAGTCATCATAGCAAAATCCGAAGGAGAAAACCTGCAAATAAAATAATTTAAATTTTTTGTATTTGGAATTATTCTAATTAGTACTTTTGTTATTTATATAACAAATATATTATTGTATGATAAAAGCATGTCCTATTTCAATAGATAGAGTAGATAAATATCTTCTAAAATCTTATGCTGCAATTGTGGTCTTATTTCTATTTCTTTTTTTGATCGGCTACAGAATACCTTTTGTGTTTATCACCGCTGATTTTATCATTCGTGTGTTTTTCGGAATAAAATTTAGTCCTACTTGTTTTATGATTCGATATGTTTTTAGTTTGTTGCATATCAGACCCCGGTTGATTAATGCCGGTCCCAAGAAATTTGCTGCCTATGTTGGTTTGGTGTTTAGTTTATCCATATTGGTCAGTTGTAGTTTTGAATTTTTTACAATAGCCAATGTTTTTGCCTCTATGTTTCTTGTTGCATTATTGCTTGAATTAGTGCTGGATTACTGTTTGGCATGTCAAATGCAGACTTGGTATCTCTCTATGAAAAGCAGATTCCGGATTTAGTAATGTTTGGCTACGGTGATTGGTATTTTAAATTTTTTCACACTTTTTTTTAAGTCATATATTTGAAAGAGAACAATATAGATTCCTTCCGGGGCAATTTCTTTATTTTCCATTTCTCCATTCCAGAAAAATTGTCCGTTTGTTCCCAGAAGTGTATTTTTCTGCAATAGTTTTATGAGTCTTCCTTCCGTATCGTATATTAGGATGTTTCCCATATATCCTTCTTTGTCAAAATGATAGATGATGCTTGCGACATCCTGATATCCATCATTATCGGGAGAAAAGATTTGTGGTTTGATGGAGATGGGGTTTTCAGTGTCGGAAGGCGGGGTGTATTGTGAGTTGACAGAAGTGGGAGTGGCAAAGCCACTGGTTTCAGCAGCGGAGTGCCAATTGCCGGTATCGTTGGTAGGGTGATCCAGTGAGATTCTTTCGAGGGAGACGCCTTCGGTAGAGTTTAGGAGGGGGAAGTGCATGTTCTCATTATAGGAGAATAGATCTATGATTTCATCTTGGCTATTGCGCAAAATTACAGTTCCTTGATCATTGTTGTAGGAAGGGAATGAGTTCATTATTACAAATGCACTGGAATCTGCCACATCATATTGGTTGATAATAGATTTGGGATCTTTTGTGAGCACTTTATATTTTTCGGGAAAAATAAAGAAAGGTTGATCGGATACCGGAAAAAACAAAGTGTCGTCAGGGCTAAAATCGTGTTTTCTGATATAGCCAAGTTGCATTTTGCTCATATCAATGAATTTTGGAGAATGGTTTACGACTTCTACAAAATCTACACCTTCGCTCCAAGGATTAAATAAGACTTCATTGATCATAATGTCCTGATATTCCGGTTCTTCGAGTAAACCGAAATAATATGTTTCTTGAATTAAATTTGTTTTGCCGCTACAGTCTGTCAATTCACAGTCCATACGTAAATTGTATAGGATCTGATGTTTCAATGAATCTGCCAAGCTTATTATCACACTAAATAATCCTGTTTTTTCTACGTTCACCGGTGTGCCAACAGAAGGGTTTATTGAATAATTGAAAATGTCTTCCAAATCCGCTTCTTGGAAATTTTGGTTAAACCAAATTTCTAATATTGAAGGTGTTAGTGTAACGATTTGGAGGATATGACCTTGTATCTCTTCCTCGGAATACACAGAATTTTGGTTACCCGGTGTTCCTCCTTCTTCGGCGATACTGCTATGCCAGTTGGTGTTGTTCATACAGGGGTAGTCTGGATTGATAAGTTCAAGCGACCAGCCTCCTTCGTTTTTTGATGTTTCGTGCCAATTTGAGGAATAAGTTACTTGATCAATGAGTGCTCCTTCTTGATTCTTTAGTTGGAGTATTTGAGAGGAATTGGGAAGACTTAGGCTTGATAGTGCGTAGGTTTTGCCGAACCATTGGAAGAAGATAGAAGCTTCTTCGTTGCACAGAATCACATATTCTTTAGGGAGCAATAGAAGCCCGGATAAGTTTTTTGTAGTTTCGCCGATTGTAAGTTTCCAATTGTTTAATGAGATGATTTTGTTTGACCTGTTAAATAGTTCGAGATATTCATATTCCGGCAAGCCGGTAGCCGGAATGGGGTCTGCCATTATTTCCGAGAAAAGTATGTCATAAGGGGTTGCTTCTTCGGGTATTACAATTTCTATGTTTGTTCCTATGGGGATATATTCACCTGCACAGTCGTAGATAGTATCAGTGATACTTAGAATATAGCTGTTGCCGCTGGTCAATTCATCATCAAAGAAGAGTTCTACTGTGGTGTAGTCTTCTTGTA
>CAZLTF010000375.1:0-10040 GCA_964562195.1 uncultured Bacteroidales bacterium
ACTTCACCGTCATCACCCGAACCGGCACCTTGGCTGGAACCTATTCCCAAAGCGGATTTGTACCAGTCACCATCTGCCGGATTTCTTTCATATTGAATAGTCTTATTTACTTGTACAGTAACATCCGCAGCCGAATTGGCAGAGAATCTACCGATTGCAACATCTTGATAAGAATCATTTCCGGCTACCCATCCCAGAGTCGGATCCATAGGGGCGCTTCCCTGCCAAACATCAGACTTAATATCCGCCCAATCTCCTACGAGCTGCACATACATAAGATTGTTATTGTCATCATATTTTTGTTGAACCAAATCGGAAACATTGGTGCCCGGAGCGACAATCTCCATTTCCACATTGTATCCTTTTTCTTTTTTCCATTCAATATAAGGAGCGATAGCATCACTATAAGCTTCTGTGGATATCACCAAAATATCCCCGTATTGTCCCATCGTAAGCTCATCTTTCACATCCCCGAAATTGATAAAAAGACGTTGATATACAGGATACATCTCACGTGTAATTGTCAGATTTTGCTTTGAAAGAGGATTTACCGACGGAAGCTTATCATTCTCTACAATCTCCACTTCAATCTCGGTATATATGCGCAACAAATTCTTTTTTGCATTGTATCTAAATGGGAATATTTTTAGGCTTACGCCTCTGAAATCCCTCAAAATAAAAGGTTTGTCCAAGAACGCAATGTCCTGAGGATACCACGCATCTACTACGGATTTAGGATCAATAACATACGGAATCTCATCCGGATTTTGGTTTCTATAGATACTGCCTCTCGAAGGAAGCATTGGAGCATCCAATTGAATCTCATAATAATTGGTATGGGCAATTTTTACATCTACATTATTGTTGTTTTCAAGCATTAAGGTGCTACTTACAAACGGCAATTCTGCCCACCCTTTTTGCACGGTCTTCACCGAAGCTTCAAAACCCAATACGGAATATTGTATCCCCGCTTTTTCTATCACGGAAACGCTTTGGTTGGGCACAACAAATTTCAAGTGTTTTGTCCCTTTTGGAGATTTAAAATACTCAACATCATAAGCCGCATTTGCATTCAATAGCTGAGCAATCAGCAATAAAATCACGGAAACTAATACATTTCTTCTCATAATACATTATTCATTATTATTTCTATATTTTTTTCATCACAATACGAGACACTTCATTTTTGAATAAGTTGCGTAAAATAAATTTCTTTTTTTATCCATATCCGCAGTATATTCGTTGCGAAAAGCCAAAATACAATGTACTGAGCAGAGCCAAAGTATGCGTCAGTATTTGGTGTAGCGCAAAAAAAAAGCAACGGAAACATAGCACTGCTTATGGCGAGTCGATTTTTAGGAATATTGCCAAAATGGCGTGCAGTTTAGCTTTGCAGTAGGAGATACTTGCGGATATAAGGTTTATTATTAATATTTCAAATGAGAAAAGCAACCTTTCACAACAAGAATCTGTCTCTTAACAAAAACCGCATAAATGCGTGCGTTAGGTGTATTCGTATTTGGCTGGTAATGTTCTTAAACTTTTTGTTGTTTGTATTGATAATTAATGTACTTTCGCCCTGTAATTTTTGTATAAAATTAATGTTCAAACGATTAGATGTTATCTGACAAAGAAATAATAGACGGTTGCTTACGCAATGAACCGTATTTTCAAAAAATACTTTACGATAAGTATGCAAAGAAAATGTACGGTATTTGTTTGCGTTTTGCGAAGAATCGTTACGAAGCAGATGACATTTTACAAGAAGCATTCGTGAAAATTTTCAAAAATCTTTCGCGTTTTACACATAGCGGGTCGTTTGAAGGATGGATACGGAGAACCTTTGTGAATACCTCAATCAATTATTACAAAAAACATAGCAAGTACAATCAGACGCAGAACATTGACGAGCAATGGGATTTGTCATCCAATCTGGAAAATCCGGTTCAAAAAATCTCTGCCGAAGATTTACTTACATTGATAAACGAGCTGCCGGACGGTTACCGGATGGTGTTCAACTTGTTTATCATTGAAGGCTACTCACATGGTGAGATCAGTGAAATGATGGGAATATCGGAAGGCACGTCCAAATCCCAACTGGCAAGAGCACGAAAAACATTACAACGAAAAATAGAGGAATTGTATAAATAGTATTTGAGTAATAAAATGGAAAACAACCTTACAAATTTTGATGAACTGATAAGGAAAAAGTTTGAGAGCTTTTCTCCGGAGCCTCCTCCCGAGGCATGGGAAAGTATTTCAAAGAAAATTTCCCCATCCGGACGCGGAGGAATGTTTGCAAAGATTGTACTCATTCCGTTCTTGGCTGCAAGCCTGTTTTTGTTTTTCACCAATCCTGTTTCCAAAGACAATTCGGGACTCAATCTGTGGGATACCATCACACAAGAGTTTCAAGTGGCAAAAAACAATATCATCACAAAAGCAAAACACACATTCAATATTTCTGACGATTTGAGTCAAGAATCCGAAAATACAACTACAATAAACAAAGCAAAGGACAAGCAAGTCCAAACAACATCCGGTTCTTATGCCGGCATCAAGCACGGCAAACATGAAGCCAAAAGCCTTCCGCAAGCCGGGAAAATAGGAAGTATCGCAATACGTCATCGCAAAAATATTGATTTTGTTCAGTCCAAAGAGATAAGCACATTTGAGTATAGAAATGCGCGGTCTGTCAGCCCCAAAAGATTGAGACGCAAAGAAAAATCCTCTTGGAAAATCGGGCTATCCTATTTGCCGGAATTCATCTCCTACGATAGCGATGTACAGTTTGGATTGAACGGACAAAACACAAACCGGCAAAACAATTTCTATTTCACCGCACAATATCTGAAAAACAACTACTTTATTGAAAGTGGAATCGGTTATGGTCGCGTCTTGGACCGCTCCGCCACAGTGATCAACTACAACAAATTCATGGGTACTTGGGAAGATTTGTATGATGTAACGATAGAAACCGATGCAAACGGACAAGAAACGAAGGTATATCACTACAAAACAGTAGCCATATATGACACCGTAAGTCATATGAAATACTCGGATGCAATCTCTTCATACGATTATTTCCAGATCCCTTTGTTTGTCGGAATCAACAAAGAAAGAGGCAGAATAAACTGGACATTGAAAGGAGGAGCCATCTATTCCGGAATATTTAACAAAAGTCAAAACATGAATTTAAACATTGAACAAAATGATGTTTTGATCAATTCCGAAATAAAAGTTCCCCAAAGAAACATTTCACAAGTTCAGGTGGTATTAGCTGCCGGCATTGAATATAAAATTACAAATAAGCTAAGTTTCGTTTTTGAGCCTAGCTTGAAACAGAATATTAACAACTCCTTTTCTACCGAAAGAAAAATGACTAAACCGCTCTCCTTCGGTGTAAGAACAGGTCTCTACTATAAACTAAAATAACAATGAAAATCAGGTTTTACACATCGGCACTTTATCTCTTCATAGCCTTTTGGACAATAGGCTTCGCAAAACCCGTGCATGC
This sequence comes from uncultured Bacteroidales bacterium, assembly GCA_964562195.1. Classification (GTDB taxonomy): domain Bacteria; phylum Bacteroidota; class Bacteroidia; order Bacteroidales; family S143-32; genus S143-32. Next base: position 3,518 of record CAZLTF010000375.1, read on the forward strand.
TTCTATCGAGAAAAGAGTTATTGTTTTCGGACAGGTAGTCGATAGTATCACAGGCAAAGGGATCGAAAATATTATTGTCAGCTGTGTTAGTGACACCAATGTCTCACCCTTTGCGTATTCATATCAATATGTCACGAATAAAGATGGATATTTTCAAGATACTATTCATCTGAATGAGAAAACACGAAAAGGCAAACTTATCTTCTCTTTCTCCTATGAGAACAGATATATTGAAGAAGCTTTTACATTCAGGTTTACAAACCGGTCTGAGTGTTATCTCTCACCCTTGTTGATGGTCGAAACGACAATGCCTGTCCCCGAATTTCAGGCACACTTTACATTCACAAACGAAAACATCGAGAATAATTCTGCCAAAATCTCCTTTACAGATCTGTCTATCGGGGAAAATATTGACTCCTGGCATTGGGAATTTGGAGATGGCAACACCTCCGACCTTCAAAATCCAAGAAATGAATATTCGGAAGAAGGAGTTTACAAGGTAAAACTCACCATTACCAAAGTAATAGAAGGAAAAGAAGGTGCATTATTGATAAGTACAATCACACACCCCATTCACGTATATTCCAAATATGAATCAAACATCATCGGAGGACAAGTTTTTCTCGGCAGCTCCTTAGTGCCGGCATACTCAGACTATGCCAAGGTCTTATTGTATTCTGTATATGAGACCAACGGAAAGATTGATTCCCTGACATATATTGATGAATCCTCCTTGGATTATCCCAATGCAGGCTATTCGTTTACCTCCATCACAGAAGGGAAATACATCATAAAAGCCGAATTGTCACCCGAATCCGAATATTATGGAGATTATTTGATAACCTATTACGGGAATGCCTCTATCTGGGAAGAAGCAGGCGTAATAGAAGTAATCAACGGTGGCTTTGATTTTGATATCAACCTGATCGAAAAATCTTTTCTGTCCACCGGTGACGGAGAAGCAGAAGGAGAAATTATTGCCGAAAACAAAGAAGGCGGTGGCATAGAGGATGCATACATCATTCTCCTCAACAATGAAGACCAACCCGTACTTTCCAACAATTCGGATAGTGAAGGAATATTTGGCTTCAACACGCTTCCTTACGGTACGTACAAAGCTTATGCGGAGATCACCGGACTTCATTGTCAACCTATTGTTTTCACGGTAGATGAAGCCAATCCTACTGTCAATAACTTGCAATTCGTAGTGACGGAAAATGGCGTTGGCGGATCTGCCAATGGAGTTGAAAACCAAGATTATTCTATCATCTCCATCTATCCCAATCCGCTCCAAGATAACTTTATCATAGAACCTTCACCAAATACAAAGCTTGTGATACAAATTTTTAACCTACTCGGTGAAATTGTATTCGCAGACCTTGTTTCTCAAAAAACATATATCAATTCCAGCCAATGGAAATCCGGTGTGTATTTCGTAAAATCCACATCCGGTAATACTTTCTCAATTACCAAAATTGTCAAGAAGTAAACAGCTTTGACCTTAGCTTTTCATTCTTACTTTAGTTTTCGTTACGGTGTTTTCTCACTCCAAAGGATAATAGATATTGCAAAATCAGCACAAGCGGAACGCATTATTCTTTGTGACATAAATTATTCGGGTGCTATTCCCGATTTTGTAAAACGATGCAAACAAGCCAACATCACGCCGATTGCAGGTATTGATTTTAGAAATGACAAGGACATCCCTCTATACACAGGAATAGCAAAAAATCAAAACGGACTGGAACAATTAAATCGTTTTTTAAGCGCACACTTACAAAACAAACAAGATTTTCCACCCATAGCCCCCTCCTTGGAAGATACAATTTTCGTTTATCCTTGGAAACAATACGCCCATCAATCCTTGAAAAAAAATCACTTCGTGGCTTACGACTTATCAAAACGGGACACAAGCCGTTTTCAACAAAAAATCAAAGAATCAAAACGACTCTCTTTTCAAATTCAAACCGGACTTGACAAATCCGACATTGAGCTACACCGGAATCTTCGTGCGATTGACAAAAATGTATTGCTGAGTCAAATAACAAATATCCGAGAAGAAGAATTTGGATACAAAAAAACAAATAATAAAGACAAAAGCAAGAATGAAATACTAAAAAACACAGAATTAATATTCGCAAACTGTTCGATTGAATTTCATTTCAATAAAGTAAAAAACAAAAAACATTTCTTAGAAAACAAAGAAAGCGATCTAAAATTTCTGCAAGCAATAGCACACGAAGGATTGTCCGTAAGATATACAAAATCAGACGACAAGGCAAAACAAAGGATGACACATGAGATCCAAATAATCGATAAACTCGGCTTCACTTCCTATTTTCTTATTACTTGGGATATTTTGCAATTTGCAAAGAGAAACAAGATTGTGCACGTCGGTAGAGGAAGTGGAGCAAACAGTATTGTGGCTTATTGTCTCGGAATAACCAATGTTGATCCGATCGAGTTGAATCTTTATTTCGAGCGTTTTATCAATCCGCAACGAAGCAGCCCTCCTGATTTTGACATTGATTTTTCTTGGAAAGACCGCCGCAAAATTCAAGAATACATTTTCCAAAAATATGGGAATGAACATGTTGCCCTGTTAGGTACAATAATACGTTTCAAAAGAAGAAATATCTACAGGGAATTGGGCAAAGTCTATGGCTTGCCAAAAGAAGAAATCGATCTGTATGTAAAAGATCCCGGAAAATTAAAAAACAAGGATGCCATCCATCATAAGATTTACACACTTGCCGGACGGCTTCAATATTTTCCGAATAATAACAGCGTACACGCCGGAGGGATCATCATTTCGGAAGAATCACTTTTTAGATATACGGCACTCCACTTTCCTCCCACCGGAATGAGCACAACACAATGGGACATGTTTACGGCTGAAGATTTGGGTTATGAAAAACTGGATATTTTAAGCCAAAGAGGAATCGGTCATATTCAAGAAGCGGTAGCAATTATCAAGAAAAATCGTACTATTCATTTAGATATTGAAGATTACCGGAAGATAAAAAACGATGAAGGTGTCAAATCATTATTGAGAAGCGGGCAAACAATCGGCTGTTTCTATGTAGAAAGTCCGGCAATGCAAGGATTGATCAAAAAACTGCGATGTGAAAACTATCTCACTCTGGTGGCTGCAAGTTCAATCATACGTCCGGGAGTAGCAAAATCGGGAATGATGCAGACCTATATTCAAAATTACAACCATCCCCACAAAGTAAAATATCTACATCCCGAGTTAAAACCTCTACTGAAAGAGACCTTCGGAGTGATGGTATATCAAGAAGATGTCTTGAAGGTTTGCCATCATTTTGCCGGACTTGAGCTGTCCGATGCAGACATTCTCCGGAGGGGAATGAGTGGCAAATATAGAAGTAAAGAAGAATTTCTACGAATCAAAAACAAGTTTTTCGACAACTGTAAAAAAAGAAAATACCCAACTGCCATTACGCATGAACTATGGAGACAAATCGAGTCATTTGCCGGATATTCGTTTTCCAAAGCTCATTCGGCATCCTATGCCGTAGAAAGTTTTCAAAGTTTATTCCTGAAAACCTATTTCCCGTTGGAATTTATGGTTGCCGTAATTAATAACTTCGGTGGGTTCTATCCCTCGTGGCTATATTTTTATGAAGCAAAAAGACTTGGCGCAAACATTGAGCTTCCTCATATCAATCAAGGAGAATACCTCACAAATATTCAAAATAATACAATCTACATAGGATTTGTTCATATCAAAAACATAGACCATCAATGGGTCAAATCCATTGTCTCAGAACGAGCAAGAAATGGCAAATATCTTTCATTTCCGGATTTTATCCAAAGAAATGAAATTCATCAGGAATCAATGATAAGTTTGATCAAACTGCAAGCTTTTCGCGAGTTTGGTAAGACTCCGGCGGTGTTGCTTTGGGAATATTTTGCTTATCGTCCCATAGAACTTGCCCATAGTTCACAAGGCAGCCTCTTCCCGCAAGAAGAAAAACATTTCACACTTCCTTCGTTGGATATTCCATTAACGGAAACAGCATTTTACGAACTCCAGATGCTGGGGTTTCCGGTTAGTATGGATTTTTTTGAGATGTTGAAAATTCGATTTAGAGGAGATATTATGGCGGCTCAAATGTTGAAAAACAAAGAAAAAACGCTTCGGATGCTGGGACTATTGGTAAGTATCAAATACGTCAAAACCAAAACAGGAGAATATATGACATTTGGCTATTTTGTAGATGCGGACGGAAACTATTTCGATACAAGGCATTTTGCAAAATCCTTAAAACAATATCCTTTTCAAGGACATGGTATCTATTTGCTGAAAGGTAAAATCGTCGAAGAATTTGGACATCCGGGCATGGAAGTTTTGAAAATGGCACGGATGCCATTCCGGAAACCGGAAATATAATAGGGTCTGCTGAAAAATTTATAGCCTTGCTCCCTACCCTGTTTTCTACAACTTATATGACTTGACACCGTTTAGAAACTTCTGTGGAACAAAAACAGCCTATTTGAGAATAAAAGATATGAGTCCAGTCAAAGAAAAGGCAATTGTCATAAAAAGTTTATTTTGGATTCGTTTGTTTTTTTGATTGGATCATAAATGCAGGACGATCTGGAAAAAACACTGATTTTTTTTGCATTGCACCATTGATATCTTTACACAACCTGCTATTTTTCAGATATTTGATAGCTTTTCGGCAAATCCGGATTTTCAATTCATCTCTATATCAAACAGATACACTATACTATGAATTTATGCGTTGAAAGAGAGAATAAGGTCTCGCAGATTGGGAGTTAGCAGGCATTTAAATTTTAATTTCAAACGGATTAAGTCACGAGGCAACTAATGAATATGCCTTTCGGCATGATAAGATGAACGTACCAAGGGGGAACTTTCAACATACTTTAAACCTATCGCCAAACCTGTCAATCTATACTCTTCGAAGACATCAGGATGGATATATTCAGTCACAGGGAGATGTCTCGGGCTGGGTTGAAGATATTGTCCGATGGTAAAGATTTTGCAACCGGCATCGTAAGCATCCTGCATTGTTTGAATGACTTCTTCTTTTTGCTCGCCAAGCCCCAACATAATGCCAGTTTTGGACGAAATTCCGGATTTAGCAATATAATTCAAGACTTGCAGACTACGGTCATAATTGGCAACACTCCGTATCGAAGGGGTAAGTCTTCTTACCGTTTCGAGATTGTGCGAAATGACCTCTATCCGCGTATCGACAATTCTCTTTATCAAATGCTCCTTCCCTTGAAAATCCGGTATCAAAGCTTCAATAGTCGGAGGAGGAAGGAGTTTTTTCACTTCGAGAAGTGTAGTCTCCCAGATTCCGGCTCCCAGATCATCCAAATCATCCCGATCTACGGAAGTCAAAACCAAATGCTTGATACCCAACAAACTAACAGATTCGGCGATCCGCACTGGTTCATTCAAATCTACCGCTTGCGGCTTACCGGTACGGACATTACAAAATTTGCAAGAGCGCGTACAAATATCCCCAAGTATCATTAGCGTAGCAGTACTCCGGCTCCAACAGTCCGCAATATTCGGACAATGACCACTCGTGCAAATCGTATGCAACTTATTGTCTTCTACTATCTTCTTTACTCTCGTATAATTCTTGCCCAATGGAATCCTTACTTTCAACCAATCCGGCTTTCTCTCTCTTTTTGTTTGCATCTTCTACTTTCTATTGCTTTGCAAAAATAATAGGATTATTCATTCATAAAGTATTTATTCGTTGCTTTGTTTGAGGAAAATTTGATCATTTACTTTTTTTCGCTCAACAAGAAAAATAATTCCCAATAATAAGGACACTCTTTTTCCCATAATTCGTGTTTGGAACAAAACAACAATTAGCGCATTCACAAAAAAGTATTAATACAAGGAGAATAATTAGCTTCATTCTAGGCACTGTCATTCCAAACACTCATTCTAGGCACTGTCATTCCAAACGTCCGAAAGACGGAGGAATCTCAACCGTCTGTCACAGAGCATAGTGCAAGGCAGAACAATACGCAAGGAGATTCCTCATTCCGCTTCGGAATGACAGGCTTTGAAGTTTCTTTATCAAGAAAAGAAAACAGAATGATTGATGTTACTATCTATGAGTCCGGTCAAAAAACAAACATATTCAAAAAAATATTTTTGATATTCAAAATCATCATACCTTTGTCACAAGTAAAAAACAAAGTTCGTTAATTTTATAAAACACTGAATTATAAAGACTACAACAGATGAAAACATATCAAGAGATAAAAGAGCACATACATCCTCCCATCGACGATTTGGATCTGGATATACCCAAAAACCCGACATTGTTAGGGGATTTGTCTTGATATAACTTAGTTGTAGCACATTAAAAAACGAAATACTAATCTAAAAAATTGAAATATGGCACTTATAAATTGTCCTGAATGTAGAAAAGAAATTTCTGATACGGTTGAAAACTGCCCACACTGTGGTTATAGTTTTAAGCCAAAAACTGAATCAAAA